>NZ_JBVAPG010000004.1:0-146377 GCF_055413685.1 Bradyrhizobium sp. LeoA1Lang
GTCCCAAACTCGATCGCGACCATGCGGCTGCGCTTGATCCGAGCGCTGATCAGCACCTTACAGAGATGTCCCTGCTGTGGCGCCACCCAGCTCCAAACACGCGACGAAAACTCGTGACGCAGTAAGACTAACCCTTCCTACGATTACTAACTCGCCCCGCGATATGGTGGCAGTCGTGATCAATATCTCTGCATATGCATTTCCATCCCATGTGGTCACACAGACAGTTATGACAGCCAGGACGGTGCCGATGAACCTTGCGAGCATGACGGGCTTTCCCTCGCGCATCCTGTCATAATCCGAAATTCATCACTAAGAATAAGAACGCGACCACGCGAGAAGATGTTAACAGGCGGGTTCAGGATAGGAAACGAAATCTGTCACGGCGGCCAGGAAGCGATGTCGAACCCTGCGTCCGTGGAACTTAAGCTGATGCTGCTCGCGCACTCACTTGTCGAGCAATTTCGATGATCACGTCGAATGCGGCATCCGCATCGGCTTCTGTCATATCGAATGAACCCGCCTGAAATCGGATGACGAACTGCCCATCGACTTTGGTCTGCGTGAGATAGATCCGCCCGTCGTTGTTGATCGCATTGATCAGTCGAAGGTTGTGTTCATCAAGGTCGGCAACGTTCTTCGGTTCATGGCGAAACGAGAACAATGAGAGTATGGGCCTGGTTGTCACGCGAAAATCGGCTGTCTGTGTCAGCCGCGCGGCCAGCGCCTCCGACCAGCGCACATGATTGCGGATCATGTTGCGCAACCCATCTAGCCCATAGGCCCGCAGCAAGAACCAGATCTTCAAGGCACGGAAGCGGCGGCCAAGCCGTATGCTCCATTCTGAGTAATTGATGATGCCGTCATGGCCGTGCGTCTTGAGGAATTCTGGGTGAATGGCCAGAGTTCGCACCAGGCTTTCGGGATCGCGCAGAAAATGCGCGGAACAATCGAATTGCGCGCCAAGCCATTTATGGGGATTGAGAACCAGAGAGTCGGCCAGCGCGACTCCTTCCCACAGATGGCGAAACTCTGGGCAGATCATCGCGGACCCGGCCCACGCCGCATCGACGTGAACGTAGAGATCGTGTCGTCTCGCGACTTCACAGATCCCTGCGACATTGTCAGTTCCGCCTACGCTGGTACCTCCGACACTGGCGACAATGCCCGCGGGTAGAAAACCAGCTTGTTGGTCCGAGACGATCGCAGCGTCCAATGCTGCGACATCGAGGCCGCGCATTTCGCCAAGGACCGGAATGCGCACGAGATTGTCTTCGCCAATTCCCGAAATCCAGATGGCGCGATCGATCGAGGTGTGCACCTGATCCGAACTGTAGATCCGCAATCGCGGTTGACCCGACAGTCCCTGCCTGTTGCCTGACCATTTCAGTGCGCGCTCGCGCATGACGAGAACTGCCGCCAGCGTTGCCGATGATGCGGAGTCCTGGATGACACCCTTGAAGCCTTCAGGCAGACCGAGCGCCCGGCGCAGCCAGTCCAGAACACGAGTCTCCAACTCGGTTGCAGATGGCGAGGTTTGCCAAAGCATGCATTGGGCGGCGATCGCCGACAAATTGCTCGGCGATCACTGAAGCGGGGGCTGCATTGGCCGGGAAATAGGCGAAGAACCGCGGATGCTGCCAATGGGTGATACCGGGCATCACGATCCTTTCGAAGTCCGCAAAAATGGCGTCCATCGGTTCCGGCAATTCGGGCGCGCTTGGAGGAATGGCATTGAAAGTGGCTCCGGGCATTGTCTGAGCCCGGACGGGACGATTGCGCAGACCTCGGCGATAATTCACGCCCCAATCAGCGGCCTTATGGCTCCAAACGCGAAACTCATTGTCATCCATCGGAGCCTCCTTATCGGCCGTTTGCTCTATCGAAGTGCCGAATGCTGGCCAAAGTTCGATCCCGTGCTCTTTCGGACGCGTTTTTAGCTGCGTCAGCCGGTTTGCGGCGGACAGCTATAGCGGCTCCCTACTTGGCCGGCTGGCCGCCACGAACCGCCGACCATTCCACACAAACGACCGGCGGGCCGCGCCAATGAAGACCTCGAGGCCGTGCTTGAGGAACTCGATCGGTTGCGCAATTAATAGTCGGACGTTGAATTCATCAAGCAGATGCACATGATTGTACCGTTCCGCGATGTAGGCGATGGCGACGACGTAGAAAACGAACAGCAGGATATGCGCGACGTAGATCTGCCAGGCTAGCGCCAGGATGCCGACTGCGGCCACAAGGAAGCCTTTGGCCGCCATCGTTCGGGAGTAGACGAGCGCGACCGTGTAGCCAGATATGAAGACAAACAGGTCCGCGGCGTCGCTGAACCCATAGTTCTTCATCGTGATCCATGCGACCGCGTTGTTTGGAATGTGGTCGAGGAAGATCGCCCAATTCGCCAATCCGCGAGGTCCAATCTCAGATCTCGGCCTGTTCCGTTCGCTGCCACCGTTGCGTTCCTGTCTTCCACGCTGGAGCGTCGCGATCGCGGCACTCCGATTAGAAGATTCAATTGCGAAAGCTCAATTCTTGAACTTCGTCTGCCCGGTGTTTCCGTCTGCTCCCTTGAGGGTGATGCCGATCGTCGAGCCGGGTGCGATGTCCTTCTCTACGGCCGGCCCACCTACGTCCCTCCCCGCGTCGGTTGGGGGCACCACCGTCCTCACCATCACCACCGTTCTCGCCACCACCATCACTAGGATCCGAGCCACAGTGACGGTGCTTCACGAGGTAATCGTCGCCTAAGCTTTCGTATCTACCTTCGTCGCGTTGGTCCGTCATCATCGTGCATTCCGACCGGCCTCACGGCCAGGACGTAAACGCTACTTTGGCGAGCGGCTGCGGCCACCTTCGCATGGGTTTGTCGATGACATCGACAAACCCATGGTAGGACTGCCCGACGAAATAGAGCGTTCATAGAAGACGGAGTGCGGGCGTCCTAGCTGTGGTTGGCTTCTCGCCGTACCGCGATGCCCTGCGGCGTGACGGCTCGCGCTGTCCAAGAACACCGGCCTGGGACCGGGTGTAACCGCGGATGGTTTCGACCATGGCAGCGCGCTCGTGGATGCATTCTGCGTCCTGCGCGCTCGCTTCTCGCAGACCTACAATCATGGAAATCACCAACAGCAGCAAGCAGGCGCCGCTTCCCGTGTGATGGAATTACCCACAGTTCAGGCGAACGAACAGGCCTCAACCAACCCATCCGCTTCAAACAGCGTCTTTAGCCGCCTTCAGAGGTGAGGCCTTGACGGACCTACTGGCTGGCTTGGCCGCGAACTCCATAGGCTCTTTCGTGAAAGGATTTACGCCGCTGCGGGCTTCGGTAGCAGGCTTGTTTACGACTGACATCTTGACGAAGCCGGGAATGACGAACTCGCCGCATTCATTCAGTTCCTTATAGCCTACGGTCGCCATCTGCTCGATGACGGCCTTTACGTCTCCTTTGGAAACCTGCGTTCCTTCTGCAATTGCATCAATCAACTGATTCTTGGTCATCTTGGCCATGATGGATTCCTTTGTGGAGGCTCAGAACAGTTTTGAAACGCATGAGCTACCAGGGCTACGTCACTCTGATTAAAGGGCGACAAGCCACGGGGTTCGCTTCTCGTTCGTACCTGTGATCGTGAAGTCACCGGGCTTAAAACCTATCAAGACCTAAAACGCAAGGAGCAGTTCGGCGTATGTTCTTTATACCTAGCACCATCTCCCAGAAGCGGTCGTTGGCGCAGAGACGCGCCCGGTGCTGATTGCAGTCGGCGCTGTTGGTCGATCGCGGACCGGATTCAGCAGATTGACCCACGCGGAGACAGTGCCCATATGGGGTACAAGAATCGAATGAAGCCTGCCGTTTCGGACAAGCTTGGACGCGGCCAGGTATCTCTGGCAGCGTCATTCACACAGAAGGTTTCGTTCGGGAGCTCCTATGACGACACTGTCTATCCTCGATCTCGTCCGCGTCACTGAAGACACCGATGCCCGCGGCGCGCTCGATAACGCTCGCGATATCGCGGTCCATGCCGAGGCTTGGGGCTATCGCCGCATTTGGGTGGCGGAGCATCACAACATGCCGGGCATCGCGAGCGCCGCGACGTCGGTTGTGATCGGTCATATCGCAGCGGGAACAAAAACCATCCGCGTCGGCGCGGGCGGCATCATGCTCCCCAACCATGCCCCCTACGTCATCGCCGAGCAGTTCGGGACGTTGGCGCGCCTGTTTCCGGGCCGCATTGATCTCGGGCTGGGCCGTGCACCGGGGACCGACCAGCTTACACTGCGCGCGTTGCGCCGTACGCCCGAAGCGGCCGAAAACTTCCCGCAGGACGTTCTCGAAGTGCAGGCCTTTCTGGCTCCAGCCGGTCCCAATCAGCGCATCCAGGCGGTGCCGGCGGCGGGAACGGAAGTGCCGTTGTGGATTCTCGGATCGAGTAATTTTGGCGCGATGCTGGCAGCAGAACTCGGGCTTCCCTATGCCTTCGCCTCGCATTTCGCACCCGAACTGCTCATCCCCGCGCTGCAGATCTACCGCAGCCGCTTCAAACCGTCCGAGCAACTTGACCGTCCCTACGCGATGGTAGGCGTCAACATCATCGCCGCCGGCAGCGATGACGAAGCGCGCAGGCTGGCGACGACCCAGCAGATGTCCTTCACGAACATCTTCCGCGGCGCGCGGGGCCTGAGCCAGCCGCCGATCGACGATATTGAGAGCTATTGGTCGCCTGCGGAAAAAGCGCAGGCGATGAGCATGCTCGCGCGCTCCATCGTCGGCTCGCCCGATACGGTTCGTTCGGGCATCGATGCGCTCGTTGCGGAAACAGGCGCCGACGAACTCATGATCGTGTCCGATGTCTACGATCACGCAGTTCGGCTGCGCTCCTTCGAACTCATCGCCGGCACCGCAGCTATTGCCTAAGAACTTTGTCTTGGTCTTTGTCTTGGTCTTGGGCCGGCCAAGGCCGTGCTTGCCCTGATTCTGCTTTCGCTGGCCAGGGTGATGACGGCGTGGCTTGCAACGCGACGAATTGGGGGACAGATTGGGCGCGTTCGAACAGATCGGCGAAATCGCCGTGCTGCTGATCCCGCATCATTATTCGATTCAGAACCGTGAGCCCTGATGGTTTCCTTCGACGAATCCTTTCGCCGGCAACTGCGCGAGTTGTTCGTGTGGCGCCGCGACGTCCGGCGGTTTCGTCCTGATCCGCTCCCGAGCGACGCCATCGAGCGGCTCATCGAGATCGCCTGCCTTTCCCCTTCGGTCGGCCTGAGCCAGCCTTGGCGGTTCGTCATTGTCGAGGACAAGACGAGACGCCGGGCCGTGATCGAAAACTTCAAGACCTGCAATGCTGATGCCTTGCAGTCTTATTCGGGCGAACGCGCGGCCCGATATGCAGCCCTCAAGCTCTCAGGCCTCGAACAGGCGCCGGGACACCTGGCCGTGTTCGCGGAAACCGCAGGCGACGTGGGTCATGGCCTCGGGCGGGCAACCATGCCGGAAACGGCCGAATATTCCGTGGTCGCGGCGATCTGCTCGATGTGGCTCGCCGCGCGTGCAGAGGGCATCGGGGTTGGCTGGGTATCGATCCTGAACCCAGCCAGCATCCACGAGATTCTTGAAGTACCGGACTCCTGGAAATTCATTGGCTACTTGTGCGTCGGGTACCCCGAGGCAGAGTTCGATCGACCAGAACTTGAGCAGGCCAATTGGGAATATCGGCGAGCATCGAAGGACTTTGCGATTCGACGCTAGAGCGTGATGACTTTTCTTCGAATCGTCATCCCGCTCTAGCTTTTTGTTTGAGCATGATCTTTTTCGGAAAACCGGTCTCCACTTTTCCGGATCATGCTCTAGTCCGTTGCGCCGTAGAAATCCGGTCAAGACGTTCCTACTTCAACATCTTCGCGATGTTGTCCTTCGTCACAACGTCGAGACCAGTGTAGATGATCTCCGGCACCTTCTGGCCCTTCTTGATTGCAAGAAGAGTATCCATCGATTTCTCGCCCATCTCGAACGGACGCTGGCCGACCAGCGCATTGGCATAACCCTCGTTCAGAAGCTCGAGCTGCATCCTGAGGGTGTCGGCCACGACGAGTGTGAACTTGCCAGCGTCCATGTCCTTCTTGCTCTTGCTGGCGAACGCCTTGAAGCCTTCCGGCGCGAACATGGGCCATCCGCCGATCGGAATGATCGCCGCGAGGTCAGGAGTCGCGGTACGCAGATCCGTCATCTGCTGCACGCCAAGCGCGGGGTCGTCGTTGCAGAAGGTCGGCGAGCCCGGGACTTCGGTCCACTTCGAACCTTTGAGCGCTTCGCGGACGCCATTGACGCGTTCGGCCAAATTCTCCGCACCCGGCCCGCCGGAGACCATTGCGTATTTGCCGCCATCGGGCCGGAGCTTCAGCAATTGCTTGCCAAGCGCGAGGCCGAACTCCTTGTTGTTGGTGCCGATGTAGGCAATCCGCTTCGAGCCCGGCGCGTCCGAGTCAAACGTGATGACGGAAATGCCGGCTGCCGTTGCGGCCTCGATCGACTTGGTCATCGCGGCAACATCGGCGACCGAGATGGCCAGGCCGTCTACCTTTTGGGTGATGAAATCCTGGATGATCTGGGCTTGCGTCGCCGGCTCGTGCTCGACAGGACCTTTGTAGATGCATTCGATGTTGCCGAGCTCCTTGGCGCGTTTCTGGCAGCCGTCGCGCGCGAAATCGAAGAACGGATTGTTCATGGCCTTGGGCACGATCACGAATTTGTAGCTCTGAGCAAACGCCGGCGTCGCCATCAAGGCGACGGCCATGCCGGCAAGAAGTACCTTCCTCATTGCTTCCCTCCACATTTTTGTGTCTATCCCTGAAATCAGCGGCTCCGGGAGGCGGATAGACGATCATTTCGTTATCCTCCCGGAGGAACTCTCTAGGCCATGCGCGATCGGATGCGATCGACCAGCACCGCCACGATGATGATCACGCCCACGAGGGCCTGCTGCCAATAGGAGTTGACCTGCGCGAGCACGAGGCCGTTGCGGATCACCTCGAGCAGCACGCAGCCGACAATGGCCCCGAGCGGGCCGCCGACGCCGCCGGCGAGATTGGCTCCGCCGATGACGGCGGCCGCAATGACGTTGAGCTCGTAGGACGTCGCCATGTTTGCCGGCGCCGATCCCAGCCAGCCGGAGATGATGATGCCCTGCAGACCCGCCGCGAGCGCGCAGATCACATAGACCTCGACCTTCACCCGCACGACCGAAATGCCGGTCAGCGCGGCCGCCTTCTCATTGCCGCCGAGGGCAAAGACGTGACGGCCGAAACTGGTGTGATGCAGCACGACCGCCATCGCGACCGCGAGAACCACGAGATAGATGAACGGCGCGGGCATGCCGAACACAACGCCCGATGTCAGCGCATAGAAATAATCGGCGTCGGGGCCGCCGGGAAAACTGCCGCGGCCGTTGGAGACGACGTAGCCGAGGCCGCGCACGATCGAGAGCATGCCGAGCGTGGTGACGAAAGGCGACAGCCCAAGCACCGCGATGCAGAAGCCGTTGACGAGGCCGACGATCAGCGCGACGCCGAGCCCGCCAGGAGCGAGACGAGCAGGATCAAACCCGGCACATTGGCGATCACGGTCTTGCCGTCGGCGGCCAAATGCACGAACCACTCCGCGGCAGGCGTGCCCGGCGTCGAGATGTGCGTCATGACCATCGAGGTGATCATCGCGGAAAAGCACATCATCGAGCCGACCGAGAGATCGATGCCGCCCGTGATAATGACGAAGGTCACGCCGAGCGTCGCGATGGCGATGAAGGAAAAATTCTTCGCCACATTCTGCATATTGCCTTCGGTGAAGAAATAGGGGCTCGCGAAGTTCATCACCACGAACAGCGCCACAAGCGCGAGCAGGACGTAACCGGTCTGCGAGGCAAAGATGCCGCTCTGCCACCATTTGGCCTTGCCGACATTGGTGAAGGTGATGATGGGAGATTCCGGGGGCGTGGCCATCACGCGGCCTCCTTCGCTCCCGTGATGAGGGAGGTGACTTCCTCGGGGCTGGTGTCGCCGATCGCCTTGTCGGCGCGCTTCTCGCCGCGGCGCATGACCACGACGCGGTCGCAGACCGCAAAGACGTCGGGCATGCGGTGCGAGATCAGCATCACCGCGACTCCCTGCTCCTTCAGGCGGTGAATCAGGCTTAAGACCTGCTCGACTTGGCGGACCGAGATCGCGGCCGTCGGCTCGTCCATCATCACGAGCTTGGCATTGGAGAGCCGCGTCCGCGCGATCGCCACCGCCTGACGCTGACCGCCCGACATCTGCTTGACGAGGTCGTGCGGACGGGTCTCCGACCGCAGCTCTCCGAACAATTCCAGCGCGCGCGCCGCCATCGCCTTGTGATCGAGAAAGGCGAACGGACCAAATTTGCGTTTGAGCTCGCGGCCGAGGAAGACATTGGCTGCCGCCGTGAGATTATCGGCGAGCGCGAGGTCCTGGTAGACCACCTCGATTCCGACCGCGCGGGCATCGATCGGACGGGCGAAATGAACCACCTTGCCGTCAAAGCGAATCTCTCCGTGACTCGGCGGGAAATTGCCGGCGATGATCTTGACGAGTGTCGACTTGCCGGCGCCGTTGTCTCCCATCAAGCCGACCACCTCGCCGGGGAAGATGCGCATGTCGATCCCGTGCAGCGCGCGAATGGCACCGAACTCCTTGCCGATGCCTTTCAACTCCAGGACCGGCTGCCCGGCAACGTGAGGGGTTACCATTCAGAAGTGGACCTCGGTGCGCATACCAAGAACCCAGGCATTGTCGGTCTTCACGCCGTCGGGATTATACCCGCGCCCGCCGGGATTGATCACATACTGGAGGTCGAATTTGAGGTTCATCCAGCCGGTTGCCTGCCAGCCGTACCAAGCTTCGATCGGAACTTCGTTACCGCCTGCATTCGGGCTGAGAGCGGCCGAATTCACGTGGGTCGTGCCCACCGCGAAGCCGACTTCGTCCTGGGGGCGCGAGGCGAACGTCCCGGTGTGCTTGACGCCCCAGGCGATCTGGTAATCTTGGTACGACGTCCGGTGATCGGCGACGGTCGTATTGAGGAAGGTATACCAACCCAGCGCGCCGGGACCATCAACGGTCAACCGCTGCAGGATCGACTCATAAACGCCGAAGCGGCCTCTTTGATCTCCCAGATTTTGATCCGGAACACCGCCGACACCCGGGATGGTAACAATGATACCCGGGAGGCCACCATCAATCGTCGACTGACTGTCGTACCAGCCGCCCAATCTCCAGGTCCCGTACAGGGCACCGCTCGGGCTCCAGGTCAGCTCCATCGGCACGAATACACCCGAGACTGGTTTTGAGGAGGGGATGCCCGGCAAGAAGTACGTGCTGGGTTCTGAGGTCGTCAGATAATTCGGATTGGAGTCGTAGACGCCGACCGAAAACGTCCATTCCTTGGCGAAGTTGTAGTGGACGACACCGGCCCATTGGCTCACCGGCCAGTTGTAGATGTAGCCCCCCAGGATGTTGCCGGGCTGGCCGCCGCAGAAGGTCAGGTTGATGAACTCGCACAGACCGAAGAAGAAGTCGGAGCCGACTGGAAGACGGCCGCCCTTCAGTTCAAGGCGGTCATCGAACAGCTTCTGCGAGTAGTAGAGTTGGGTCAGGCGAAAGATGTTGCCGCGGCCGAAAACTTCGTTGGTCAACTGCAAGGCCGGAATGCCTGCCTCGGTATTCAGGTTGTCGCCGAAACGCTGGACCAGCGTGAGGCCGACCGTGCCGCCCGGGATGCCGGCAAGCTTCGCCATATCGAGCTTGGCCCCGAACCACAGTTGTCCGGCGTTGGCCGCGGTGTTCCTGTTTCCGCCCGACAGGTTGCCGACGGATTCATTACCCAGCGTCAGGCCAATATCGATGCCCTGCTCCTTCAGCTTGGTCCTGCCGAGATCGCCAAACAGGTATGGCCTTGTCCAGAAATCATCCGCCGCGACATAAGGAAGAGGCGGAGCTTTCGTTGAAAAATCGGCCGCATGCGCTCCACCGCTCAACAGAGACGACAAAGCAATCCCCACGCCGCACACACGTGCGGCGTTTACAGACCTATGCAAGAACATCTTCTGGTACTCCCAGCGTCCCCGGCTTTGTTTATTTTGTGTCACGTCCCCGCCCAAAGCCTCGCGCCTGGAACGTGCTCCCTTCCCAGCACACGCCGATTTTGGCTGCCGAAGAAGCGGCCATCTGGAGCGCCTGGTCGTGGTTCTCTATCGAACTGTCATGCCTGATCGCCCATACTCGTTGGCAACGCAGCCGCGCCGCGCGGTGATGCGCTTTGCTTTCCTTGCACAAGTGTCGATTTCGGCGCCGTACGGGCCAGGCCGGCCAGCGCCATCTTGCGCCGCCGACGGCTCTGCAATTGCTGATCCGCCAGCACGCCGAGCAGAATCACCGTCCCCATCACTGCGAAGTTCAGGGAATTGGGAATGCCCAGGATGTTCACCAGGTTCTGCAGCACCTGCAGCAGCGCCGTCCCCAGCACGATACCGAGAATGGAGCCCTCGCCGCCGCGCAGGCTGCACCCACCCAGGACGGCAGCCGCGATCGCATAGAGTTCGTAGAAGTTGCCGAACGAACTTGGAGAGACTGAGTTGGTGTAGAACACAAACAACACGGTCGAAACCCCGGCGAGCCCGCCGCTGATGATGTAGGCGGTCGCGATCACGATATCCGTGTTGATACCGGAGAAGCGCGCCGCTTCCTCGTTTTTGCCCACGGCATAGAGCCAGCGCCCGTAGACCGAGCGGTGCAGTAGCACGCCGAGGATCAGCGCAAGGATGATCAGGAAGACGAAGGTGTTCGGGATGCCCGCGATATTGCCGGAGGCGATGTTGCTCAGTGTGCTGGCCTCGTCACCGTAGCCGAAGCCGCGTGTCGAATCGCTCGTATAGTAGCGGGCGGCGCCGCGATAGATCAGCAACCCGCACAGTGTCACGATGAAGGGCTGCATTTTCAGCCGTGTGATCAGGAAACCCTGGATGCCCCCTAGCGCCAGTCCGCCCAGCAGGACCAGCAGCAGCGCGAAGGGCCAATAAATCTGATAAGTCGTCAGAAGGTCGACGAATACGACGCCAAGCAGCGCGAACATCGAGCCGACCGAAAGGTCGATGCCTCCGGTGATGATCACAAGCCCCACGCCGAGCGCGAACACGCCGAACAGGCCGATCAGATTGGCCATATTCAGCAAGTTCACCAACGATAGGAAGGCCGGATTGATCGCGCCCGTGATCGCGGAGATCACCACCAGCAGCAGGCACAGGCCGAGTTCTTTCTTCATCATGGCGCCGCGGCTTCCATGGTTTCCAGCGCTTGGCCGACCGCCAGCCGCAACACGTTGTATTCGCTGAACTGCTCGCGCTCGAGCACGCCGCTGACACTCCCTTCATGCATCACCGCCACCCGGTCGGAGACGCCGATGACCTCCTCCATGTCCGAGGAGATCATCACGATCGCGACGCCCTGGTCGGCGAGGTCGCGCATCAGCACATAGATCTCGCTCTTGGCACCGACATCGATGCCACGGGTCGGCTCGTCGAAGAACATCACTCGCGGCTGCATGGAAAGCCACTTGCCCAGCACCACTTTTTGCTGGTTGCCGCCGGAGAGCGTCACGGCCTCCATATCGATGCTCGGCGCCTTTATGGACAGGCTCCTAACCTGTTCTTTCGCGACCTTGCGCTCGGCCGCGCCGTTTACCAGCCACATCTGCGCATAGTTCAGCAAGCTCGCGAGCGTCACGTTCTCGCGGATCGGCAGTTCAAGCACTAGCCCGGATTTCTTGCGGTCCTCCGGCACCAGATAGACCCCTTGCCTGATCGCATCCCGCGGCGACGCGACACCGACCGGCGCGTTGTCGATCCTGATCTCGCCACCCAGCAGCGGGTCAATGCCGAAGGCCGCGCGGGCGAGCGAGGTGCGGCCGGCGCCCACGAGCCCTGCCAGGCCGAGAATCTCGCCGCGCCGCACGGAAAGATTAATCTGCCGGTCGGGAAAGGCTGATGTCACCAGGCCGACGATGTCGCAGCCGCCCGGCTGCGACGGCCGTTTCGGCGGCGTATACAGCGCCTTCAGGTCGCGGCCGATCATCAGCCGGATCATTGCGGCATGGCTCAGCTCGTCCCGCGCCAGCTCCCCTACCGTGCGCCCGTCGCGCAGCACCACGACGCGGTCAGCGCAGGTCATGATCTCGCCCAGCCGGTGAGAGATAAAGATCACCGAGATGCCGTGCGCCTTCAGGTCGGCAATCACCTCCAGCAGCCGTTCTGTCTCCGAAATTGTCAGGCTGGAGGTCGGCTCGTCCATGATGATCACGCGGGCGTCAATCGAGAGCGCCTTGGCGATCTCCACCATCTGACGCTGCGCGATGGACAGGTCGTCGACCAGCGTGTTCGGCGTGAAATCGGCGCCCAGCCGCTCCAGCAGCGGCGTCACGCGGGCGCGCATCTCCGCGTTGTCCACCAGCTTCAGCGGGCCGCCAATAAGCTTCTCGCGCCCAATGAATACGTTGGCCGCGACGTCGAGATTCTCGAACAGGTTCAATTCCTGGTGCACGAAGGCGACGCCGGCCCGCGTCGCCTCGCTCACCGTCATCCGGGCGTGGTCGTTGCCGCCGATGCGGATCACGCCCTCGCTCGGCGCGATCACGCCGCCCAGCACACGCATCAGCGTCGATTTGCCAGCGCCGTTCTCGCCGATCAGGCCCAGCACCTCGCCGCGGTACACGCGCAGGTTGACGTTGTCGAGGGCCCTGACACCGGGATAAGTCTTGCTGATCCCGGCAAGTTCAAGCAGCGTTTCCGCCATTTGGCGTTTCCTCCCGCACAACGCCCGGCCGCCTGTGGCAGCCCGGCGGTGAAGCATACTGAAGTTACTTCTTCAGCAGTTCCTTCAGAGATGCGGTGAACTCCGCGACGTTGGACTTGCTGATCACCTTGGTCGGCACGATCAGCTTGCTGTCCGACGGGATCCAGGACTTGTCGCCGTTCAGCGTTTTGATGATGTTGGTGGCGGAGAGATAGCCGAACTCGTACGGCTGCTGCACGACCGTGGATTCGATCGTGCCGTCGGAAATGCCCCGCAGCGTGCGCTGGTCCTCGTCGAAGCCGACAATCTTCACCTTGCCGACCTTGCCCGCCGCCTTCACCGCGTCATAGATCAGCGGTGTCTCGTAGCTCCACAGGCCGGACAACAGCGCAATGTCGGGATATTTGACGAGTACGTTCTCCATATTCGCCTTAGCCTTGGCGAAGTCCACCTGGTCGGTGAACACGTCGACCAGCTCGACCTGGGTGCCGGCGATCGCTTCCTTGATACCCTGCACCCGTTCGCGGGCGTTGTCAGCGTCCATCGTTCCGACAAACAGCGCGATCTTGCCGCCGTTCGGCAGCGCCTTCTTGATCTCCTCGCCCGCCTGCCGCCCAGCCGCGACGTTGTCGGTGCCGATATAGGCGAGACGATTGCTCTGCGGCGCGTCGCTGTCCGTCGTGATCAACACGGTCTTGGCCGCAACCTTGTTGAGTTGTTCGGTTGCGTGCGGCGCATCGTCTACAGAGATAGAGATGCCGGCGACGCCGCGTACCAGCAGGTCGTCCAACTCGCGCCGCTGGCCCGCCGCGGTTCCATCGTTGGTGACGATCAACTCGATATTGTATTCCGGGTGCTCCTTCTGCGCCTTCTCGAGCCCGCGGCCGGCGATGGTCCAGAAGTCAGCCGCGACATTGGTCACCAGCGCGATTGTCTTTTTCTGCTGCGCCTGCACCCCAGTGGCCATCACGAGCGCGGCTGCGCCCGCCAGCAGCGGCACGATCAATGTCTTCATTGAGCTCTTCATGTGCACCTCCCTGTCGTCACCCCGGTATGAGGGGATCCACCCACGGCGCTTCTTGCGCCTTATTTTGTTTACACTGCGAATAAATTATCGGAACACAACCTCGAGTCAAGGATGTTGTTGCCGATTTTCTCGCGCAACGATAGTATAATTGGTACGATAAGGTAGCCTTCATTGTTCTTTTTGGCCATCTCCTGCGTCTCACACGTTGATTAATTTCACTGAGCGAATTAAAAATGGCCGCATGGATGAGCAGCCCGAGCCGCCGAGACGTGCTTCAAGCGTGGCCCGCGGATCGAATCGCGGCCGCCTCGTCGAAGTCTTGCGACGTCAGGGACCATTGCCGCGCGTGGAGCTCGCCCGCAGCACGGGGCTGAGCTTCGCGGCCATTTCGGCCATAACGTCGAGACTGATAGCGGAAGAACTGTTGTGCGAGGCCGAGACCGACGCCGGGGTGGCAACGTCGTGGCCCGACGATACCGACGAAGAGGATGCGGACGGGCCGAATGGCCGTCGCCGTGGCCGGCCGGCGGTACTGCTGACCCTGAACCCGGAGTTTGGCCGCATCATTGCGGTCTCGCTACGCATGAACCTGATTGAGACACTGATCGCGGACTTCAGTGGCTCTGGCTTGGCGCAATCGCGACTTGCACTCACGACGCGCGCTCTCGATGCAGATGCGTTGTGCGATCTCATGATCGCACAGATCGATGCTATGCTTGACGCGACGGCAACGCCGCGCCATCGACTGTTGGGAATCGGGATTGCGCTGCAGGGCATCGTGAACGCCGACACCGGGCGGCATCTGTGGAGTCCGGCGCTGTCGGTCACCGACATCGATCTGGCGAAGCCGATGCGTCAGGCATTCGGGGTCGAGGTCGTGATGGCGAACGACGCTGTCGCAGTTGCGCTGGCCCTCGCAGCCGCGGAGCCGGCACTGGCGCAGGGCCTCTCGGCCACGATCATGGTCGGCCACGGCGTCGGGATGGGCGTCGTTGTCGACGGTGAAGCGCGCTGGGGCGCCGGCGCCGGCAGCGAGATCGGCCATGTCAAGTTGGCGCCGAACGGTCCGCAATGCCGCTGCGGCCAGCGCGGCTGCATCGAGGCCTATCTCGCCGACTATGCGCTCTACCGCGACGCCCGCACCTTTCTTGACCTGCCGCCGGCGGCGTCGCAGCAGCCGTCCGAGGCGCAGATGGCTCTGCTGCGCGAGCGAGCACTGGGCGGCGATCCCCGTCTCGAGCACTTATTCCGGCAGGCGGGCCACGCGCTTGCAGAGGCGGTCGCCGCAACGATATCGGTGCTGCGCCCGCACCATGTCATCCTGGCGGGCCCCGGCCTGCAGGCATTTGACATGATGCGCCGCGCCTATGAGGAGCGGCTCGACCAGGCTGTGTTACCGTGGCTGCTCAAGTCCACGGCAATATATGTGCGTCCAAGCGAGTCGGCGGCAATTGTCGACGGCATGGTGCGGCGGACGCTGCGGGTCGTGGACCGAAGCCACATCGAGACGACCGAGTGAACACCGGGAGCCGTGACCCTTGTTTGAGCCGCAGCCAACGCAACCGACGCCCTTCAGGCGCAAAATCGAGAGGATGCCAATGCAGGGCGCCATCTATCCAAGTCTCAAGGACCTGACTGTACTGGTGACCGGCGGCGGTTCCGGCATCGGCGAGGCCATCGTCCGCCGGTTCGTCAGCCAAGGCTCGCGGGTCGGTTTCATCGACATCGATGTGGAGGCCTCACAGCGGCTACTGGCCAGCCTGCCGGCGCATGCGAGTGTGCACTTCGAGCACGCCGATCTGCGCGACATCGCCGCCCTGAAACGCGCGGTCGCAGGCGTCCGCGAGGCGTTCGGACCGATCACCATCCTGGTCAATAACGCGGCCCGCGACGACCGTCACGCGATCGAGGACGTCACGCCGGAATACTGGGACGAGCGGATCGCGGTCAATCTGAAACATCAGTTCTTTAGCGCCCAGGCGGTCGCGCCGGATATGATCCAGGCAGGGGGCGGTTCGATCGTCAATATCGGCTCGGTGAGTTGGGTAATCGGCCAGGGCAACATGCCCTGCTACACCACCGCCAAGTCGGCGGTTCAGGGCCTAACCCGTGCGCTCGCCCGCGATCTTGGGCCCAACAATGTGCGGGTCAATTCCATCCTGCCCGGATGGATCATGACCCAGCGACAGCAGGATCTGTGGTTGACGCCCGAAGGTGAGGCCGAAATCATGCAGCGGCAATGCCTTAAGCGCAAGCTGGTGCCGGACGACATCGCCCGCGTCGTCCTCTTCTTCGCCGCCGACGACAGCGGCGCCTGCACCAACCAGAACTACATCGTCGATGGTGGCTGGGTCTAACATATTGCCGACTGCGCCGACGAGATCTGGCGAGCTAGACGGATGCGTGTCGAGCCTGAAGTGCACCGTCGCAGTCAGACAATCGCGATAAGCCTTCGTTCCTGGCGAAGGCAGTCGCCGGTATTTCCAGATTGTCCAGCCTACCCGTGTCGGTCATGCTGCGATGATGAAAAATCATTCTGCCGCAAGCGGATCGGATGTCTTGCTGGGTGTGATCGCAATCCGGCTTGCGGCCCTGGTTTTGACAGGTTCAATCTTGCTGCTGTTGCCGCGGCAACCTCGTGACGACGATTCAGCCTGCGCCCTCCCCCTCGCGGAAAGGTCTGACTTGCAAATTGCATCGAAGGCAGAACGCGTGCGCGTCAGCGATCCGGTGGCGGGCGACATGCTCCTGCACGACTAGAGCATGATCCGGAAAAGCGGATACCGTTTGCTCCGCGCCGTCCGTCGCCGATCAACCGGCTGGGGTAGTACCATGCGCACGCAAGCCACGGCGAACCAGTGAGGCCCAACCGTCTTCCGCGGTCTCCGCAAATTCAAAGAGACCGAGGTCGGCCGCAGAAATCATGCCCTCCTCGACGAGGGCCTCGAAGTTAATGATTTTGCGCCAATAGCTCTCGCCGAACAGCACAATGGGCGCTGGAGGGGCCTTCTGCGTTTGCTGCAGCGTCAGCACCTCGAACATCTCGTCCATGGTTCCGAAACCGCCGGGAAAAATCGCCAGAGCGTTCGCACGCATGGCCAAGTGCATTTTTCGCATTGCGAAGTAGTGAAATCGGAAGCTGAGCTCTGGCGTGATGTAGCGATTGGGAATCTGCTCATGTGGCAGGGTAATATTGAATCCGATACTTGGAGCACCGACGTCGGACGCGCCTCGGTTTGCCGCCTCCATGATGCCGGGGCCGCCGCCAGTAGCGACAACATTGTCGCGCCACCGGTTCTTGGGATCGAAGGCGCCGCCGCGCTGCGAAGCGATGCGCCCGAATTCGCGCGCGACTTGGTAGAACTCGGTTTGCTGCTGCAATCTCTCGGCCACCCTCTTCTCGGTCTCCGTCCGAGCCGCTTCGGCGGCGGCCGCGGCCTGCTCCGGAGACGGCACACGCGCGCTGCCAAAAACAATGATAGTCGAGCGGATCCCCCAATCCCGCAACGCGAGTTCGGCTTTGGCATATTCGAGGGCAAAGCGGATCGATCGCATCTCGTCGCGAAGCAGAAATTCGGTATCTTCAACCGCCAGCAGCGTGCTCCGCGGGCCATGCGGGGTCTGTTCATTCATCTCGCTATTGTCCATTCTGCAGACTAAATTCGACACGTTCTACGGCACCGCAGGCCATGACGACGGGATATTGCCTCATCGAATGTATCAAAATATAGGTCAATGATGCTATCGACGCTCGCAACCTGCTGCGGCGGATCGTGCGCACAGGGCGTTCACGCGATCGCGCGCATCTGATCCGGATTGCCAACGGGCAGCAACCTCGAACATGCGTCCCAAGGGTTTACACTGAATGTCTATGAAAAAGATCGGCTTTCTATCGTTCGGGCATTGGACGCCTTCACCGCAATCGCAGACGCGATCGGCATCCGACGCCCTTCTGCAATCCATCGATCTTGCCGTTGCCGCCGAAGAGTTGGGAGCGGACGGTGCGTATTTCCGTGTGCATCATTTCGCTCGTCAGCTCGCCTCGCCGTTTCCGTTGCTGGCAGCCGTAGGCGCCAAGACCCGCCGGATCGAGATCGGTACGGCAGTCATCGACATGCGCTATGAGAACCCGCTGTACATGGCCGAGGATGCGGGCGCGGCCGACCTCATTGCCGGCGGGCGCTTGCAACTCGGCATCAGCCGCGGATCACCCGAGCAGGTTATCGATGGGTGGCGCTACTTCGGCTACGTTCCACGCGACGGCGAGACCGCTTCCGACATGGCCAGGCACAATACGGAGATCCTGCTCGAGCTGCTGCGCGGCGAGGGCTTCGCAAAGCCCAATCCGCATCCGATGTTTCCGAACCCTCCAGGCCTCTTGCGCCTCGAGCCGTACTCGGAAGGCTTGCGCGACCGCATTTGGTGGGGCGCCGGGTCGAACGCCACCGCGGTCTGGGCGGCCAAGCTGGGCATGAACCTGCAAAGCTCCACCCTGAAGGACGACGAGACCGGAGAGCCGTTCCACGTCCAGCAAGCCAACCAGATCCGGGCTTTCCGCGAGGCCTGGAGCGCGGCTGGTCACAAGCACGAGCCTCGCGTGTCAGTCAGCCGCAGCATCTTCGCGCTGGTCGACGACCGGGACCGCGCCTACTTTGGACACAGTGGTCAGGACGCGGACCAGGTCGGCTTCATCGACGAAAAAACCAAAGCAATCTTCGGCCGCAGCTATGCCGCCGAGCCGGACGTGCTGATTGCGCAGTTGGCCAAGGACGAAGCTATCGCGGAGGCCGACACGCTGCTCTTGACCGTGCCCAATCAGCTCGGCGTGGATTACAACGCGCACGTCATCGAGGCGATCCTGACTCACATCGCTCCCGCGCTTGGTTGGCGCTAACCTCTATTGTGTGGTGCCGCCGGCAACCCGGTGCGGGCACTGGCGCTGTGGACCCGCGCAACACTATTTGATCGTCGCGTGCACAGTGATTACCGATGTGCCAGAAGCCGTCGGCCCCTGTCCCACTGCTTTGATGGCAAAGGCATCGCTTCCCTTATACCTAGCCTTCGCCCTGTATTCGTAAGTCGTCATGTTGAGCTTTTTCAAGCTGCCGTGCGCCGGCTTCTGTGAAATGTCCGAGCTACTCACCGTGCCGCGTATCGTAATCGGAAATAGGCAACTTTCTCCAGAGGTGACGCTAATGTCGCCGGTCGAATTCTCGCCCCAATCCGCTACTTCCAGTAATCTGGGACAGTCAGAAGCGGCCATCGCTACAGATACGGACATTGAGCCTGTAGCTACAGCGCTAAGCATCAAAACAGCGACTCTAGACAACCGCATAGCAGACTTCCTCGTTTTCGCGCAGGCCCCCGCCTCGATCAAGGGTGCCTTAGAGGGCCGTGATTGACGCAGCGTCGATGGCGGCATTGCCGGACGTCCAAGAAAACTTGGCTATCACGGACGCATCAACGATCCTGCCGGGCCGGTTGAAAGTGGCATCTGCGAACATCTCAGGAGGCACGGGTCGCGGCACGCTCTCGTTCGATGCGTTCGGTCACGTCTCGTGCCACGGCAACCGAGCCAAGCACTTCGCCAGCGGCGCTGTCCTTGACGATCGCGAATGTCATCTCAACGTAGACCTTGCGTCCGCTCTTGTGCAAGGCGCGGGTCAGCGTGGGCTTGCCTTGAAGCTTCATGGCGCCGCCAGCCATTGCGGCCTCAAAGCCGCGCCAATGCGCGGCCCGCAGATGCTCGGGGATGATCAGATCGAGGCTTTGGCCGAGCACCTCCTCCAACGAATAGCCAAACAACGCGGTGGCGGCGGGATTCCAGCGGGCAATCGCGCCGGAGCGATCGGCGTAAATCACCGCATCGGCCGTTTGATCGAGAATTCTTTCCGCTAACTCGGAGCGCTCTTCCATGGGGGGCACCTGTTTGGTTCTGTCACGTCTAATCTTTCTGCGCAACTCGGCTTACGTGGCATGATGGTCACGGCTTTGCGGCGAAGCCATAGAGCTTTTCAGGATTTTCTACGAGCACGTGTCTCACGGTTTGCTCGTCCGGCAGCCACGCCCACAAGGCATCGAGCACATCGCCGTCGCCGGGCATGGCACGATAGCGCACCGGATGCTTGGCTGGACGATGACGCAGCGGTCCAGCCCGAGTGTTCGCATGACGGAACGATAGGCGGAACTCTCTCTGTGCAGCCGGCAGAAAGCGGTCATAAGGCCCGATAACGTGCTACTTCCCGACCTTCGGCCAGCGCTGCGTCAGACTGGCCAGCGACGCCGCGCTTTGGTCGACCGTGCTCGCCACAGCGGTGATGGGGACGACCTGCCTGATGTTGCGCTGGCCCGCTAGAGCAACTGCGGGTCCGCCCAGCCCATCATGGACAAACTTGAGCGTGAAGAAGGCCTGGGCAACGGCAACAATTGCGGATCAATGAGCCGTTTCCGTCTTTTCGCCCGTCAGCAACTTTTTCTGCTCGTCAGTAAGTTCGCCGCTGCCAACGATCTGGAACATGCTGTTGGGGTCGTAACGCGTCTGGTTCTCGCTCCGTCGGTCACGCGTATCACCTCGGTCGGTATCTTCAGGCATCGATTTGTCGCCGCCGCCATAGCCCAAGAACTCGACGATAATGATCGAAGGACGATCATTGTTGCTGGGCGCGGTCGGCTGAACCTGTTGCGTCGCTGCCGTCATGTTATTGCTGGAGGCCAATGCCGCGACCGGCGGCGCCTGCACCGTGGGAACGCCGGTGACATTGCCCTGGGCCTGGATGTTCGCGGCGTTGAGGATCTGCAGCGCCGCCAGGTTGACGTTGCCCGAGGAACGGATGCCCGCCTCGCCCGCATCGATGATGCCGAGCGGCGCGATCAGGTCGACGTCGCCGGGCGGCATTCCGGGGATCTGCTTGAGAGTCGCGATGCCTGCGCCCGTTGAGGGCGCCTGCGGCGAGAGGCTGATATTGCCATAGTTGTCGTAGACGAGGCGCGGCGGGGTGAAGATCACCGTGGTTTTCGATCCACGGCCGGCGTTGATGTCACCTTCGGCGGACCATGCGAGAATATTGCCACCGAACGTCGTCATGATGCGCGACAGGCCGAGCAGGATGCTCCCCTTCGAATAGATCTGGATGTCGCCTTTGCCCTGGGTGATCAGACCCGCATCGGCTCCCGGCGCCAGCCCTTCGGTGCCGATGGTGACCAGGCCGCCCGGCGCCAGGAACTGGATGTCGCCGCCGCGATCGGTGTGCACATAACCGCTGTTGACCTTGTAACTCGCTCCCGCGCCGGAGGCTGCGGTGAACAACCTGATGTCGCCGCGATAGGCGTCCTCCGCGGGGAATAGTGCCGCGATGGCGTTGCGTCCGCGGAGATACGAACCGTGCCGCGAACCCGCCTGATCGTTATATTCACGACCGCCGGCCGTCAGTTCGGCGTAGTAGACCTGCCGCAGGAAGACCCGCTGCTGCTCGCCCGGCAGAGCCAGGAAAAAGCCCAGCGCATCCTGCGACGTTCCGGCATAGCCGAAGCGGTCCTTGAGCCACTGATAAAGTTCCTGGTCGTAGGTCTTGGCGACCTTGCCGGGCTGATTGGCGAGCGGGCCTGGACCAACGAGATTGGCCGGGTCGAGATAGAGCTTGGCAAAGCCCCTCCAATCCACCTGGCCAGCGCCCGGCGCGCCCTCCCCGACTCCGGCCTGCAGCACGACGCTGGCGCCCAGGCGGTTATCGCCCGTCATCAACGGACCGATGCTCTCAATGTTTCCCGTCGATCCGAAATAGATGTTCTTGCCCGCCGTCACTTCGAGCGTGCCGGGTCCTGCAACATCAAGGCTGGGATAAATGACGCTGCCTTGTGCGACGATCATCGAAACGGCGGTCGGATCGTTCTGTAAGATCAGTCCGTTTACACTGACAATGTCGCCGCCAGCGAAGATCCGCACCGGCTTCGCCGCGCGGTAATTGTCCGTTGTCACGGTGCTGCCGTTGATAAACTGGCTGCTGGTAAAGATCTCGCCATAGCGAATACCGAGAACATCGCCGTCGACGGCATAGATACGCGATAGCGGGCCACCGAGTGCACTGGCATCGGTAACGGTGTTCGGTCCGAACACGAATGGATAGCCACCTGGTCCATCATAGGCGTGCCCTTGCGAATTATAGTCGTACCGGTACGCGCGCCAGCCTCCGGGGGCGTCGACCGGCGAGTTGGGATCACCCCAATAATTCGAATCGACAAGGGCCCACTGATTGGTCCCCTGGAGCAGCGCCCAGCCAGGATTGAACGGCGTGGCAAGAGATGACAACGAGGTCGAGAGCGGGCCGAAGCCGAGCGTGTCCCCGCCGAGGCCGACCTGAATGACCGATCCTCGCGCCAGCAACTCAACCTGCCCGGACGGCGACGGCAACATCTCGTTGCCGCCGTTGAGATAGATGCTTCCGTTCGCCGCAGTGGCCCGCAGGATCGATGGCAGGAAAAGCGTCTTGGATTGCGGTACCAATCCGCCGGTATCGGATAGCGGCGACACGTCGCCGCCTGCCGCAAACAGATCGACCGCCGTCCGTGCCGTCCAGAGCGTGAACCAGGCGACGCCCTGACCGGCCCCGACTGACGTGCTGGCATCCGTCTGCTGATTAACGCCGGCGCGGCCGGGATCGATGATGTCGCCGACGGAGAGATCACCGCGGACGCGAATGTCGACGGCACCATCCCCCGGTGCGAACGATCCGCCCGAGACCTTGATCATTGCGTAAGGCACGAGCAAATTGAGCGGCCGCGGATCATCAAGAGAGTAGCCGAAATTTGTTGCATTCAGGCTGCCGAAATTGCCGGCCGTGACGCCAATGTCGCCGCGCAGATCAACAAACTGGTTGCCGCCGCCACCGATGCGATTGCCCGCCCTCACCGACAGCGTACCGCCGCCGGTCTGAACAAGACGACCATCGATGACACGTCCGCTGCCGCCGACGGCAACGACAACACCCCGGCCGGCATTACCGATGTCGCCCCCCGCCCGCAGCGTGACATTGCCGCCGCCCAGTGCCCCCATGCCCGAGAAGCCCGACAGCTTTAGCAACGATTTCGAACTCTCGAGGTCCGCGGTATAGCTGCCAAAGTTGGTACCCCAGGCTGTCGCCTGGCCAAGTCCGGCGCCGCCCTGCCGCCAGAGCCAGTCGCCCACCACGGCCGACTCCTTCGTCTGATTTCCGCTGATATCGCCTTGCGCCGTCAGCAGGAAATCACCGCCGTGCTCGGTATAATACATGAATTGCGAGTTGAGCGTGGCCTCATAGGCCGAATTGGCCGCACCAAGCACGGTCCCATCAGGCATGCGTCCGCGGGCGGCGTTGAATGGATCATTGGCCGGCGTTCCTGTTTCGGCGACCGCGGTGCCAGCCGTGTAGACGCCGAACGGCGAACTTTGCGTGTAGTTGCCACCAGCGAGGATTTCGAGATCACCCGTACCGGTGCGCACGACGCTGAAGCCGGCACTTGGGCTTCCGGTGCCCTGCAGGTTCACGGTGAAGGGATCGGAGAGCACGACATTGCCCGCGCCTGCAAGGCTTGACGACGTCTGCAATATCCGGCCGTCGGCGCTACCAAGATCGGCACCACCGACAAGCCGCATCGACCAGGATTGCGTGCCGGACGCCAGCATCGGCGACGTCGCCCACACCTTCCGATCGCCTGCTGCGGTCAAGCTGACGACAACCGTTCCAACCGGCAACACCGTACCCGCCGGCATTACTGTATCCTGCGTGAAAGTATAGCCGCCGAAAATACTCAGATCGGCGCCCGGCGGAAGAGTGCCGTTAACGAACCAGGGGAAGCTTGTGTTCACCAATATCCTATTGAAGTAGACTCCAGCGGAGACCTTGGTGCCGATAGGCCATGTCGTCGCCGGGATAGTATCGCCGGCCTTATACATCACGGTCCCGTCCGGATTGTAGATTGTGCCCGCCATAAGCTTCCTGCCCGGGAGGGGGTCGAACTCCGCCGTCAAAACGAGATCGACGGGAACTGGATTCGACAATAGCGGGGTATCGTCGACCTCGGTGCCGGCGAGCGGCAGAGCCATGTTGATCCTACCGGTGTTCGGAAGACTGGATCCGCGTGTCAAGATTGCGCCGCTATCCGTCACGGTATAGGTGTCCGTGAGCGTGCCCGGGGCAAGCAGCGTGGTGAGTGCATCCGGCGAGTCCGGCGGCAGCGCGAAGCCGTCGTTGATGCTGCCGTTGATGTTGAGATTGCCCCCGGCGCGAACGACGAGTTTGCCCGGTTGGCCTGAGCCGCGAACCGACGTCACGTTCGGCCCATAACGGTAACCGGACAGATCGATGTCGCCTGACGTGGACAGATTACCGTTCGGGGTCTTGCTCTGGATTTCGACGCCGGGCCGGACATGGAATCCGGAGTTGTATTTGGCATCGAGCAGCCCGGCGATCTTGGTCTTCAGCTCATCGGTCAGCTGACCGCCGGCGACGTTGCCGCCATAGATGTTACTGATGAAGGTTTTGCTGTCCTGGTTGACGAGATCGAGCCAATCCTGATCGATGATCTGGCCACTGGCATCGTTCGGATCGACTGGCGCATTCTTGTAAGTCGCAAACCCGTTCAGCGCGATGCTCGAGGCGCCCACGATGTTGAGCGGTCCCGTCGCGGAAACAGCGATGCTGTCGCCTGTGGCGTTGGCCGGTCCGTCGCTACCCGTTGCGCTGGTACCGGAGGCCGTTCCGATCCGGGGCGCGTTGAGTTCGAGATGACCATAGGCAATCGGGTTGCCTGATCCGTCAGCATTTGCAGGATCAGTGACGCGCATGTCGATGGTGGCGCCCGGCGACAATGTCAACGTGCCATTCTTTGTCGTGAGTTCAACGTGCGCCGTGTTGTTCGCCTCGATCGGAGCACCGTAGCTGTCGGTCTGCAGAACGGTGCTGTGGGTATCCAAGACGGCCGAGGATGCAAGTGTGACATCGTCCCGCGCCGCAAGACGGATATTGCCGGGCTTGGCGCCGCTGGCATCGATGGTGCCATTGACCGTCAGGCTGCCGCCATCCACGGAGATGGTTACGTTGTGTGCCCTCACCTCGTTTCCGACAACGAGGTTGCCCTGCTTGATGTTGAAGGTGCGCGCGCCAAAGAAGCCGGAGTCGTTCAGCTTCAGGTTCAGTGCCGCGAAGTCGCCGAGATTTTGCGCCGCGATGCTGATCTGGCCGTCATTGTAGCCGCCGGTCGCAGCCCCCTTCAGCGTGCCACCGAGTTGCACGAGACCGTGCGCCACGTCAGTGGCGGTGGCCATAATGGTCCCGGCGTCGTTGTTCGCCGCCGTCACATCAATGCTCGAACCGGCGGCCTGCGCGATGTTGCCATGGGCGCTTTGCAGTATCAGATCGCCGCCCCAGCTATATTTGGTGGCGTCGTAGAAGGTGGTGCTGCGCCCGGAAAGGTCGATCACCGCGTTGGCGCCGAGATCGATGTTGTTCGTTGCGCTCAACGTCAGCTTGCCGCTTGGCAAAGCAACCCCGGTGTCAAGGAATATGGTGTCACCGCTGATGGAGACCGTGCCGCCAAGATCCGCGATTGCGCCGGTCGCGGCCGCACCACCCGCAGGCGCGACAACGCGAACCACGCCACCAGCGTTATAGGCCATCGTTGCGGCGCCTGTCGCAGTCAACAGTGGCGTCGTGAGAGTAAGGTTGCCGCCCTGCAGATTGCCGGAACCATCCTTTGACAGCCCGACCTTTAGCGAGCCGTCGCTATTGGCGGAGATCCTGTCACTGGCCGAGACATTGACGTTGGCAAATCCGAGCGCGAGGCGTTCGAGCGTCGCGCCATCGGTGATCCGGCTGTTGGCGTCGTAGCCGAAGACGATGTCCTTGGCGGCGATGTTGAGCGTTCCGCTGCCCGTCCCCGGGCCGCCCGGCACAACCGCTGCCGGCGCCTTGCTCCCATAGGGCACGCCGCCCGTGTCGGGTAGGCCGTTGCCGGTCCGGATGCCGTTCCAGATCAGGGTATCTGCGGTGATGCTCGCAGTGTCGCCAGCGTTCCCGAGGCCGTAGATCGCCGGCGTGTTGATGACGAACTGCACCTCCTTGCTGCCAGCGGACTGACCGCGCGCGTCGAGCGCAACGCTGCCGATGAGGTTGAAGGAGCCCCCAACCGTCAACGTGAGCTGCTCAAGCGCCGGGACGCCCGCGGTTGTCGAAGGATGCAGCAGCTTGTCGAGTGCGGCCTGCGTCAAATTCCAGCCTGACGGCAATTGACCCGCGGCCTGTGCCGCGGCGAGCGCCGCGTCGGTACCCGCATTGATTACATCCTGCGTCACGGTCAGATAACGCGCACCGAAATTGACGTTGCCCATCGTGAGCGAACCAGGAGCGGCGAGCACGATGCTGCCATCGGTAAGCAGCGTGGCGCCGCTGTCGATGTTGATCGAACCCGCTCCGACCACGGGCAGGAAATTGAACGTGCCGTTTGCGACGGCCAGGACCGCCGGCGCACTCGCAAACAAGGACGAGTTGGCCTCTGACGTTACGTTGCCAAACATGTAACCCAGGCTCGAATCAAGCCCGCGCGCACCGAGGCCGCGGGTGTCGATCGTGGCACCGCTTGCGACATCGATGTTCTTGCCGACGAGGAACACCTGGCCAGCGCGCACGGCGGCGCCATCGAGAATGTTCACAGAGGACTCACTCGAAAAGTAGATGCGTCCGCCGGTGCCCCTCGTCGTATCGTTGTAGTAGGTGCTGTAACCGCCGATCAGCAAGGTGTCGGCATTGAAGGCATTGATAGCATCGCTCGAGATCGACGTATGGCCGGCGATCGGCGCCGCGCCGGGCGCGGTGATGTCGATCTGCCCTCCATATACCGTGGAAGAGACGAACAGACTGCCGGAGATACCGTCGCCGATGCCGCCGAACAAGGTGGTGCCCTGGAACGAGAGCGATTTTCCGCTGCCCGAAGATGCGTTAAGCATCAGCTCCAGCACCTTGCCGTCTTCCGGCAGACGCGGCCGGACGGCACCGAAGGTCGCGGCCTGGCTGCGCGCGAACTCGCTGTAGCTCATCTCATTGTATTGAGAATAGCTTCGCACCGTTCGACCAGATGTCAGGATCAGTTGCGTCGGCAACGCATCCCGAATGCCCGCGTTGGCGACGCCGAGATAGCCTGACGTCACGATCGAGCCGTTGGCCATGCTGACCGGCGAGACGACCGTATTGCTCGTCGCTCCGAGCTCGACACGGAACGCACCGGGCAACAGCGCATAGCTTGACGGCATGAGCGTGTACGTCCCGGCCGGCAGCCCCGCCACGCCGCCGGGGATCGTGACCTGCTGGCCGATCGCCGGATCGCCGGCGCCCTTGGTCGCGATCACAGGCGCGTAGGCCGACGCGTAGCCCGGCACGATGGCATAGACCTTCGCGTTTGCCGAACTGTAGCTGTTCACCGGATTGGCGTTGACGAGCGCCGTCCTCAACACGTCGACCGAGCCGCCGCGGCCGCTGATGAAGCCGGCCCCCGTCAGGTTGCCACCGCCCGAGAGATCGAGGATCGCGCCCTTCTCACCCACGATCGACGTGGCCAGCACCGAGATGCCGGTCGTGATGATGACGTTGCCGTTCACGCTTTTCTGGAGGCCAAGGTCAACCAGCGTGCCGTCCGCACCTTGGTAGGCAATACCATCCGAGGTGCCGCCAAACGGCAACGTCAGCCCGTTCGCGCTGGCCGACGTGATGCTGCCGGCGCGGAAAATCACCGTCGCGGGCGGCACGTTGGCGTTCAGGCCGTAATTGTTGTTCAGCAACACCGCCCCCAGCGGCGCACGCACGACGCCGCCCTGATCGATCGTGGCTGCGACGAATGCAAGTTTTCCGAAAACGGTGGGAGGAACATCCGGCACTGGCCCGCCATTGCCGCGAATCGTCAGCACGGTATCGAGATCAGTCGTTATGCTGTCATTCGGCCCCAAGACCTGGCCAACCGTCACGGTCGCGGTCGCGTTGCTCAGCGGATAGAGCTGTGAAGCCTGGATCGTCAGATCGCCGGGCGTGACAACGTTGCCGGAGCCAAAGCGCACATCGCCGGTGCTCTGCAGCGTGACGTGCTTGAAGCCGGGCGCATCCACGGGAAGAATTGGAGCCAATACGCCGCTGTTTGGATCCGGAACGCTGATGTAGCCCATACCGTGCAGCCCGTGCACACCGAAACGAACATCGGCAGAAATGTCGATCAGGCTGGCCGAGACCGTGAATGTCGAGTCCGCAGCCGTGTTCATGCTCGGACCTGAGACGTTGAGCGCAGGATCATAGCCCGCGAATGAACCGTGATCGAAGCCGTGCCAGCCGGTCAGGTTTACATAGGGCGCCGTCAGGTTGACGGTGATATGCTGGGCATCGACGGCCGCGCTCAGAATGCCGCCGGTCAGCGCAATGCTGCGATTCATCGCAAGATCGACATTGCCGTTGAACACGAACAGGTCGCGCGTGAACAAAGACAGCGAATCAAAGCCGCCGGCGTGAATCTGATCGACACTGATGGCAGCCTCGCCGACCTTGAGCGTCGGGTCGGCCTCGCCCGGCGCGAGATTGGACCCAAGTCCGCTCGGCCGCTGATGCTGCGTGATCGTGAGATTGCGCATCGTCTGCATGTCGGCCGGTATGTCGCCAATCCCATAAGGATTGGTCGGACTGGGGGGCGCCGCATAATATAGCGGGCTGATCGCGGCGAGCAGGAGCGTGCCGCCCGAGGCGCCGGCGCCGCCGGCCGTGGCGCGCAGCGTCCCGTCGATGTACATGCCGAGCCCCGAATAGAGGGCGATGGTGCCGCCATCGCTTGCCACCTGCGCCCGCTGCAGGCCGCTGCCGGACGAGATATCGAGCAACGCAGAGGTCCCGGACGCATCGAGCACAGCGCCCGGGCGGATGACTACGAAAGCACTGCTTGGAATCAGATACCCGTACTTGTCCGTCGCGCCAGTGCCGCCGAGCGCAATCGAACCGCCGTCCGGCACGATCCCATAAATCATGCCGCTCGCGCCCGTCCCTGTCACCGCACGCGCCGAAACGTCGAGCGTGGCGTCATCGCCGATCCAGATCGACCGCGTCCGCGTGTAGATGCCGTTGCCCTGGTTGTATCGGATGTCACCCAGCTGGTCCTGCAGGCTGGTGATCAGGATTTTCCCGCCGTGCGCCGTGATGTTGCCATCGATCGTGGTCTGACGATTGGCGTAGATCGTCGCGGCATGCCCGGGACCGACCAAGATCGAAGATCCCGGCCGCATGTCGAAATCGTACAGGCTCGTCAGCGTCAGATCCGCGCCGAGACGCTGGGTCAGTTTGCCTGCGACGGGATCGTCAAGATAAGTCGGTGGCAACCAGGTCTCCGCGGCGGCTGCCGTCGCGGTCCCGGTCGGTGCACTGTAGCTCGCCGACGTGAAACGATAGACCGGCACCCCGGGCGCAACGTTGGTGCCGTCAGTGATGGTCATGCCCGACGTGCTGCGGATGTCGTAACGGGTGAAGCCTGACTGGAACAGTGCCGGCGCCAGCACCAGCTGTGCACCAGATCCCGATGCCGCCTGACCGATGACGACGGACTGTCCCGCATCGATGGTGAGCGTGCCGCCGCCATTGAAACCATAGCCGCGGATCGTGCCATCGAGCACGAGCGGCGCAGACAGATCGGCGCCGGAGAATTCCGAGTCCGCAAAATGCGAATAGTCGTTGGTCAGCAGGCTGACATCGCCGCCCTTTCCTCCCTGCGTCTTGCCGTTGGCAAGAATGGCGCCGCCGGAGGAGACGTCAACGACGGAGTTCGACCGGAGCGTGATCGCACGGGTGGTCGAAATCGTCAGATCGCCTCCGTCGAGATAACCGAGCCGCGAATTGTCGTCAGCGCCGTTCAAGGCATTGGTCCAAAGGCCGCTCAGGTCGACCGTCGCGTTGATCACGACGTTGGCCTTGTCGTTGGCATCATTCAGCGCCCACCAGATCACGCTCCCGCCCGACACCGGCAATGCGTGCATGATGTTGCCGAGCGACACGCTGCCGCCATGGGCGGTGACATCCGCGTTGAGTTCGACGAGAGGCGCCTGCAGATTGACCTGGCCGCCATTGGCGAGCGTCAGCGGTGCATCGATCGAGATGCTCTTGCCGCTGACGGCGCTGAGGCCGCCAAGGCCGGCCTTGCTGAGCAGGCCGGCATCAAGATAGACGGTGTTGCTGCGGTCGGAGGGCAGCGCATCTCTCGGGCGGAGGCCGGCAGTGATACCAGTGACGTCGCCGACGACGATGGCGCTGTCGTAGACGCCGGTCAGCCCCTGGCCGGTGTATTGGCCGATGCCCAATTGCCCCGCCAGCGCCGCCTGGTTTTGTCCGATTTTGTAACCGTCGGTGGCCCCGGCCGGCCGCGCGCTGTTCTGGCGCTCGCCGGTGATGACCTGGGCGACGATATCGCCTTCGAACACCGAGGTCGGTGTGGAGAGGATCAGTTGGCCGGCGTCGCGGCCGATCGTGTAGCCCTCTTCCCAGCGAACGCGCTCGCGGCCACTCCCGAACGGACTGGTCCAGACTTCGGTGACGTTCCAGCGCTCATGCTTGCGAATGAAGCCCTCTCCAACGCCGTAGAAAGTCATGTCGGCGCGGGCATCGTTGACGCCGTGGAGCCGGCCGTCGCTGCCGAGCAGCATCGTCTCTCTGACGTAGCCGGCCTCGTACTGGACCGAGCCGCCGGAGATGTTGAAGGTCGATCCCTTCTGCGCAACCACTTCGGGTGCGGCCAGCGTGATGGAGCCGCCGATCGCGGTCCATTCGCCAATCTTGTGCGCGGTGGTGTTGAGATAGCCGGAGACCTCGAGCAGGCCACCCGCGGTGTAGTAGCGGTCGGTGGCGTATCCGCCGGTTCCCGCCGGCACCAGGATCAAATCGCGCGCGTCGATCCAGACGTCCTGGCTGATGAGCGCGCCGCTGTCGCGGTTCTGCGGCGAATCGCGCAGCTCGTTGCCCTGGATGTTGACCTTGATGACGTTGGCGGAGACCGGCAGCACGACGCCCTGGGTGCCGGAGACGTCGATGGTCGCGCCAGTCTCGGCGAACACGCGCTTGCCGGCGCTGACGGCGACGTCGCCGCCTTGCCCGAGCGTGAGCGAGTTGTTCTGGAAGTTGACGGTGCCACCGCTGACGATCTCGACGCGCGAGCGGTCCTTGCGATCGGCCAATGGCGAGAGATTGTCGAACTGGCCGATCGCCAGCGGGTTGCCGCCGGACGCCGCGATCAGAGCGTCGCGCTGCGAATTCAGCGCGGTGTCGCTGGAATCGAGCTCGGGCAGAATCGCGGTGACGGCGTTGGCGGTCAGCGTGACATTGCCGCTGGCGTCGCTGGCCGAATTCAGCAGATGGATGGTGCCGCGCTGGTTGACCGAAGTGGTCGACAGCAGGAGTCCGTCCTGCAGGAGGTTGCGTCCGGCCATGGTGATGTCGCCCTGCTTGGCGAAGACGAGGCCGGTGTTGGTGACGCGGCCGCTGGCGCTCCCGGCATCGATGACGGGAGAGATTTCGAGGCCGCGGGTCGTGGAATTCTGGTTGGCGTCGGTGCCGTAGCCCTTGCGCAGGATGAAGTCGTCGCCCGCCGCGAACACGGCCTGCCCCTTCGGGGTGGTGATGGAGCCGGCGTTTTGCACTTCCGTTCCCATCAGCAGCACGAATCCGCCGCCTGACGTTACCGTGGCCGGCGCACTGGTGGTGATTTGCGCGCCGCTTTCGACCACGACCTTGCCGTCGGCGCCGGTGAAGCTCGGCACATAGAGGTTGTTGCTCTGGGCCGAGTAGATGCCGCTTGCCAGGAACTGCTGATCCGTGATCCTGGCGGTGGAGGCGATCAGCGCGCCGACATTGATCTGGCTGGCGCCGCCGAAGATGATGCCGCTCTGGTTGATGACATAGACCTGGCCGTCGGCCTTGATGTTGCCGAGGATCTGGCTCGGCCCGGTGTTGGCATCGACCCGGTTGAGCGCGACCCAGTTGGCGTTGCCGTGCTGGTCGAAGGTCAGCGTGGTCTGCGATCCGACATTGAAGGTCTTCCAGTTCAGGATCGCCTGCTGCCGGGTCTGGTCGATGTTGACGTTGGTCCGCCCGCCCGCGACCGATTGCGTCGGCGTGTTGGCGCCGCTCCATCCGGCGACCGGATCGGGCACCAGACCACCCGGCGTCAGCCCGTTCGGAACATTGATGTTCAGCCCCGCGGAATGCGGCACGCCCTGCGCCGCCGCGCGGGCAGCGTCCTGCAGGCTGCGGATCGCCTGCAACGCCTGCGTCGCGCGATTGAGCGATTGCTGGACCTGTTGCGCCGCTTGTGCCGCCTGTTGCGCATTGGCAAGTGCCGCATCGGTCGCAATCGTTGGTGCGGAGGTCGTCGCGTAATAGCCCAGCGGGCGGGCCTCGGCCGGAGCAGCATGGACCAGCAAGGCCAGCACGCTGATGCCCGCCAGAAGCGTTGCACGGTGGGCAGTCCAGCGGGGGGCATTCGAACGGAAAATGGGCACGACGGGTTCTCCAGCAACACCGGGAACGTGCCCATACTTGCGACCTCGCGGCGCGGCATAGACACGTCCCTACCGAGCTGACGTAGGCCCACGTCGAAAACCGCACGGGTTTTTTATGACAGTTTCATGTCACCGAACCGGTCACCACCGGCGGAGATCAGCTCAGCAAAACAAGTCCGCCCGGGAGCGATCGCACCTTCGCGCCAAAGGCTCGCGCGATCTGATCCAGAATTTCGTTGAGATTATCGATGCGAAAGCGACCGCTCACTGGCGACCGCCCGAGTTCTGAATTGACCACGACGATACGGCCAGGCCGATAGCGATTGACCTCTTCGACGACATCCGAAAGGGGCGTGGCGCGAAAGATCAGAACGCCGCGCTGCCATGCCGATATGATCTCCGGATCAACTGTCTCCAAACGCGCCGGCCCGTTGCTGTCATAACGAAGCTGCTGTCCCGGGATCACCGGCGTCGTTTCGCTGTCCCGCACGATGGCGAGGCTCCCCTGCATACAAGTGACGCAGACCAGCGGGGCCGTGCGGCCGTGCAGGTGCCGAATGTCGAACTGAGCTTCGGTGGCGGTGATCCAGCGGTCTGCCGCCAATACTGCGAGCGATCGTCCTTCGCGGGCAGTCGTTGAAAACAATGCTTGACCGCCGATCAGCTCGAGCCGTTCGTTATCGCTTTCGAGAGAACGAATGACAATACTGGTTTGGGTATTCATCCGTACCGACGTTTCCGCCGACAGCGATATATCGCGCTGCTCTCCTGTGCCGGTGCGATAATCAGCGCGCAATTCAGTAAGCGATGGCCATAAGTCCAACGGCGGACGGACCAAGGCATAGGCCGCCGCTGCTGCTGCACTCGCCAGCCCTGCCCCCAGCAGATATCGGCGGCTCAGTGATGCCGGCCGTTGCCTTTCTTCGATCTCCGCTGGTCCCGAAACGCGGCTCTGCCATCGCAAATTCCGTCCGGCAGGCTCGAGATCTCTCCAGAGACGACTTGCCGTTGCAAAGGCAGCCCCGTGGGCGGGGCTCCTGCTGCGCCAATCTCTCAAAGTTTCGGCATCGGCCACCGTCATTTGCCCGGAGGTCAGCCGCCGTACCCACGCGACCGCCTCCCGCTCAAGGGGATCCAATCCGAGATCGTGATCGCCGGCATCGGTCATCGCCGTTGTCTGCCCTCATCGGGCAGCGCTCGATCACCCGACTCCGTGCCGAGGTCATTGCCCTTCAGTGATAAGACGTTTTTCACAGGCTCAAGCCGCACTCTTATTTTTGAGCGTTGGCGCCGCCGGGCGATGCAGTATTCCTGCGCGAGTTGAAGTTCCTTTTCGACAAGACGCTGGGAAATGCCAAGACATCGTGCAATTTCCGCCCGCGGCATCTCATCCAGTCGGGCCATCAGCAGGATTTCGCGCCGACGCTGCGGCATTTCCTGCAAGATACTTATCAAGACCTGCCAGTCCGACTGCGCCTCTACCGCTTGGGCAGGATCCGGCGCATCATCGACAATCTGTAGCAATCCCTCGACCTCCGCAGCGCTGAGAAGGCGGTTGTCGGCATCCCGCATCCGATCCCGCGCGGCATTCATCGCGACGCCGAAGATGTAGTTGCCCGGATCGCGGATCGCGCCGAGCGCATTGGCGCGCTGCAGATTCAGCCATGCATCCTGCAAGGCATCCCCAGCCAAATCAGACGAGCCCAGCCGAACCGTTAATCGATACTTAAGATCATCATAGCGATCGAGCAGAAACTGTCGCACCAGCCCCAGAGACGATTGGGTCACGGCAGCACTCCGGCGTGACTGGAAGCCGGTTCGACGCAGGACATCGTCACGCCGGGTCCTTTTGGGATAATGACGACTGACACCGGCTGAGTCAGCTCTGCCGGCGGGCGGGCTCCGATCTTCAGACGCTGCAACGCCTGATCGATCCCCGCGTCGATGTCGGATACGCCGGTCGAATTGAGACGCTCATAGCGCGTGACACTTCCGGCACTATCAATCCAAAGACGCATTCCAATCCGATAGTTGCCTGGCCGGCCCGCCCCGGCACCACATAGCGCGTTATGCAAACTTACTTGAATTTTTCCATAGTAATCCGTCACTACGGGCTGTGGAAGGACTGTGTGCCCGACCGGAGCAGAAACCAACGTGAATGAGGTCGCTGTGATCTGTACGGCGGAGAGCTTGCTTCCGTCCAGCAACCTCGTCAACGCCGCATCGGGCGAAAGACGGCCTTGCACTGCCGCCACCCGCCGGCCGACCACGAGATTGCTATTATAAAGAATATTGCGACCAGTGATCTCGGCATACTGTTCCAAGGCCGCCGGCAGCGGTTGCGCCGGGATATTGAAATCCAGAAGAACCTCTTCGGCGAAGGCGGCGTGTGCCGAGAGGGCAATACCGAGGACAAAAATCAATATGCGGCTTAGGCACATACACCAGCTTTGCGCTGAAACTTGCGCATACAATTGGTTGCCCTCAACGATTCAAGCGACGGTCATAGCGGCGGCGCGGACCTTAAGTCGCCCATATTGCACCCACATGTCAGGATAGATACTGACGTTATTGCCGCCGATGCCAGGTGCAGACGAAGGTCTTTTCGATCAGCCGGCTCACAGGACAGATCGCCGTCCGAGCGACCGCGGCGGATCAGCCACCCAGATAGGCCTTTCGCACATGCTCGTTCGCGATCAGCTCCGCGCCGACGCCAGACAGCACGATGCGACCGCTCTCGATGAGGTAAGCCTGATCGCACATCTCAAGCGCAGCGAAGGCGTTTTGCTCCACCAGTAAAACGGTCGTGCCAGCATCGCGGATGCCGCGAATGATGGCAAACGTTCGCTCGACAATATTCGGCGCGAGCCCAAGCGACGGCTCGTCAAACATGACGAGGCGAGGCCGCGACATCAGCGCCCTGCCGATCGCCAGCATCTGTTGCTCGCCGCCCGACAGGGTACCGGCCGCTTGCCGCTTCCGCTCCGCAAGACGCGGAAACTCAGTGAAGATGCGGTCGCGGTCCGCGGCGATCCCGCCCGCGTCGTTGCGCAGATAGGCGCCCATGTCAAGATTTTCCTCGACAGTCATGTGCGGAAACACGCGCCTCCCCTCCGGGCAATGCGCGATCCCGCTCGCCAGCACGCGCGGCGGTCGCGCCGCGGTGATATCCTTGCCGTCAAAGAACATCTGTCCGGAACGCAGCGGTACCAATCCGGAAATCGCGCGCAGCGTCGTGCTCTTGCCGGCGCCATTGGCGCCGATCAGAGCGACGAGCTGCCCGGCCTTCACCTGCAGCGAAATGCCCCGCAGGGCAGTGACGCCGCCATAGCCGCAGACGATGTCGCGTATCTCAAGCACGCGCGGCTCCCTGCCCGAGATAGGCTTCGATGACGTCAGGATCGTTCCGGATCTCATCCGGCGGTCCTTCCGCGATGATCCGGCCGTAGTTCAACACCACGATCCGATCCGACACGCTCATCACCATCGGCATGTCATGCTCGACCAGAAGGATGGTAACGCCGCGGTCACGGATATTGCGGATGAGTTCGACGAACGCGTGGGTCTCCGACGCATTCATGCCGGAGACCGGCTCGTCGAGCAGCAGCATCGACGGCTCTGCGGCCAGCGCCAGCGCCACGCCGACAAGGCGCTGCTCGCCATAGGACAGCGAACCTGCGGGGTCGTGGGCGCGACGCTCGAGCCCGACCCATTCGACGAGTTCGGCGGCGCGCTCGCGCAGCCGGCGTTCCGACGCGCGTCCGCGCGGCAGGCCAAGAATCGCTTCGAACAGGCCAACCCGGCCCTGGCGGTGCAACCCGATCAGAAGATTGTCGTAAACCGTGTCGTTTGGGAAAACACTGGTCCGTTGAAAGGTGCGGATCAATCCGAGATCAGCGATCTGATGCGGCTTCAGTCCGTTAAGCGTGGTCCCGCGATAGCTCACCTTGCCGTGGGCGGGATCCAGAAAGCCGGTCACGACGTTGAACGCGGTCGTCTTGCCGGCGCCGTTCGGGCCGATCAGGCTGACGATCTCGCCCTCGCCTACCGTAAAGTTCATATCCGAGAGCGCGACGAGCCCGCCGAAGCGAACGGCGACCTGCTCAACGTCCAAGGCGATCGCACGCGAGGTCACTACGCAGGCTCCTTGGCACGTTCGGAGAAGGCAACCGGAGCAACCGTTGAGGCTTGGCGCTTCCGTTTCGCGAACCGCTGCGCCAATGAAGGTACGATGCCGCGCGGCAGTACGAAGAGGATCACGATCAGCACGCCGCCATAGGCGATCCATTGTGCTTCCGGCGCCATGATCGGACGCAGGACGACCGGCAGCAATCCGAAGATCAGGCCGCCGATGACCGGTCCGGCCAGTGAGCCCTTGCCGCCGCTGATGACCATGATCACCATCGTCACCGTGTTGATGAAGGCGAACACCTCGGGATCGATGATCCGGATGTAGTGCGCATAAAGGCTGCCGGCCGCGCCCGCGATAGCAGCCGAAATGACTGCGGCGAGCGTGAGCGTCTTCGTTACGTCGATCCCGACCGACACCGCCAGCGTTTCGTTTTCCATCAACCCGCGCATGGCGCGGCCAAAATGGGAGTGCACAAGCCGCGCGATCAGGAGATAGGCGACGACTGCGACTGCGAGCACGAGATAATAGTTCTGCAGCTTAGTGCGCAGCGTCAATTCACCGAGACCCGGCATGCCAATCGCGATCGACGGGATATTGGTCAACGCCAGCGGCCCCTGCGTCAGCTCGACCCAGTTCAGCGCTACCAGCCGCACGACCTCGGCAAAGGAAATCGTGACGATCACGAAATAGGCGCCGCGGACGCGGAAGGAAAGCAACCCGACGAAATAGCCGCACAATCCCGCGACCAGGATCGCCAGCGCAAGCCCCGCAATCGGCGGCCATGGTTCGTGACCCAGGCGGAAGCCGCCGGGCAGGCCGATATCGAAGCCGAGCGAGGTCAGCGCGCTGACATAGGCGCCGATGCCGAAGAAGGCGATGTGACCGAGGCTGAGCTGGCCGGTGAAACCGAGCAGGAGATTGAGGCTCATTGCAGCGATGATGAAGATGCCGGTCGTGATCAGCGCGTTCAGGAGATAAGGATCGCGCAGCCAGAGCGGCACGGATGCGAAGGCCGCGAGCGCGAGCATGGTGATCGCTGCCCTCATCCCACGCGCTCCGAACGCGCGAACAGACCGGTGGGCTTGAAGATCAGCACCGCGATGATGATCAGGAAGCCCATCGCGTCCCGATATCCCGACGATATGTAGCCGGCGCCGAGTTCCTCGGCCAACGCCAGGATGAAACCGCCGATCACCGCGCCGGTGATGTTGCCGAGCCCGCCGAGGATCACGATCGCGAACGCCTTGACCGCGGCAAGATCGCCCATCTGCGGAAAGATCACATAGACCGGGCCGAGCAGCGCGCCGGCCGCGGCGGCCAGGCTCGAGCCGATCGCAAAGGTCGAGGTATAGATGAGATCGACGTTGACCCCCATCAGCGACGCGGTGTCCTGGTCCTGGAACGTCGCGCGCATCGCGCAGCCGAGCTTGGTGCGGTTGATGAGCAGGTACGTCACCACGATCAGAAGCGCTGCGGCCGCCAGGACGAACAGCCGCAGCCAGGAGACGGAGACAGGCCCCAATACAAGCGGCGCCTCCGGAAACGGTGTCGCGACCGATTTCGCGACCCCGCCCCAGATCCACAGCGTCGTCGACTGCATCGCGATCCAGGCGCCGATCATCACCAGCATGGTGGTATCGATATCGGAGCCGCGCAGCGGCCGCAGCAAGGTCAGTTCAATCACCGCGCCCAGGAGCCAGCCCGCGACGACAGCGACGGGCAACGCGAGGAAGAAGTTCAACCCGAGCTGCTGCACCACGATGAACATGATGTAGGCGCCGAAGGTATAGAGCACGCCGTGCGTAAAGTTCACCACGTTCATGATGCCGAAGATCAAGGTCAGCCCGATCCCCAGCAGCGCGTAGGTGCCGCCGAGGACAAGCATGTTGATCAGATGTTGCAGAAACTCGCTCAAGGCGGCTCCGTGTTAGCGGGGGATGCGAGTTGGTTGAGTGGGTCTGTCCGCGAACTCGACCTCTCCCGCTTGCGGGAGAGGTCGGCGCACCCGGATCGGCGCTTCGCGCCGTCCGAGTACAGGCTCCGCGCCGGGTGAAGGCTCTCTCCACACGGCGACTCGCGGAGATACCCTCACCCCAGCCCTCTCCCGCACGCCGGAGAGGGAGCGGAGCGCCGTCGTTGCTCGCTTCGATCTCATCGTCACAGCGTCTTCATGTCGACTTTGCCGTCGCTGATCTCGATCAGGTAGACGTTCGGCTGGCTCTGGCCGCTCTCCTTGCCTGCAGGTCCGGACTTGCGGAATACGATATCGCCGTTCAAACCCTTCACGTTGATGTCCCACAGCGCCGCCTTAATCGCCGCGGGCTCCGCCTTGCCCGCCTTCTCGATCGCGGCCGCCGCGGTGCGAATGCCGTCATAGCCGCGGAAGCTCTCGGTGCAGCCGGCGAAATCGAAGCCGCGCTTCTTCCATTCCGACACGAAATAGTTGGTCGCTTCCGGGTTCGGCGTCTTCTCGGGGAACCAGGGCAGGAAGGTCGTCAGGTGCATGGTACCGTTGGCGGCGGCGCCCGCCTGCGCGATGATCTGATCGGGATTCTGCGAGCCACCGGTGGTGATGATGCGCTTCTTCAGGCCCAGCGCCGCCGCCTGCTTGAAGATCAGGGTGAGCTGGTCGACCGCGGTCGTGACGATGACGGTTTCGGAGTCCGAGCCCTTGATCTTGGAGAGCTGCGCGCTCATGTCCTGCGCGCCCTGGTCCATGGTCTCGACCAAGCCGATGCCGATCCCCTTCTCCTTCATCATCTTGCTGAAATCCTCGGCGGTGCCGCGGCCCCAGTCGTTGTTGATGACGAGGAAATCGACCTTCTTCAACGCGAGCTTGTCGACGATGCCCTTGAAGGCCGCGGCTTCGACCGACGACGGCGGCGAGATGCGGAAGATGAAGGGGTTTCCGGTGGTGGTGATCTTGCTCGACGACGACGTCTCGACGACCATCGGCGTCTCATACTCGATCAGCTTCGGCATCACCGCGAGCGTCAGGCTCGAGCCCCAGGCGCCCATCAATACCGGCACCTTGTCGCTGGTGATCAGCTTCTCAGCGACGGCCGCAGCCTCGGTCGGATTGCTCTTGTTGTCCTCGATGACGAGCTCGATCTTCTTGCCGAGAATGCCGCCCTTGGCGTTGATCTCGTCGGCGGCGATCTTGGCACCGTTAACGACATAGGTGCCGGAGGCGGCAAACGCGCCGGTGAGCGGTTCGTTCACGCCGATCTTGATGGTTTGCGCCTCGGCCCCGCTGCCAAGTAAAACCGTCGCCAGCGCAATTGCCGGAACAATCCTGGAAGTCCTTATCATGTGGCTCTCCAATTCCCCTGTTGATCTCCGCGCAGTCCCAATCTCGCCGCCCCGCGATATGGGGAGACGCCGAAACATCACGCCGCTCCGTCCCGCCTGACGAAGCGACCCAACCAGCGCGCGATGCGCGCGCGCAAAACTCCCGAAACTATGGAAAATCCCTCCAGCTCCGTCGCGGTTGCCTGCTCGGGCGAGGCCCCCGACATGCGGCGATCGAGATTGGCGGCGAATTCCGCGATCAGCCGCTCGGCGAGGTCGCGCACCAGTCCCGGCCGCCCGACCTGCGCCAGCATTCCCGTCAGCGTGTATCCGATTAAGAGATCGACGCGCGTCGCCGCGCCCTCTTCGATCGGCGCCAACTGGTACCGGATTTCGCCCTGGGTCGCCGATCGGCTGCGGCGATCGTTGCCGATGCCGACGATGCGACCGGAGAGGTTCTTCGGGGCGCGTTCGATGCGGGCCGAGCCCAGGAATGTCGCAGCGATTGGACCAAGCTTGACGCGGATGGCGCCTTCGACGCGTTCGGTGCTCGGGACCGCCGTCAACGACGCGCCTGGCAGGCAGGCCGCAACAGCGGCGATGTCGTCGAACATCGCAAAGACAGCCTTTGGCGGGTATGGAAGCGTGAAGTCCCGTTCGAGCCTGTTGGCCGGCGTGAAGTCCGCTATCTCAGCCGGCGATACCGCCGCCTCGGATGCATAGACGGGTTCAGCCTGAATTGCACGCGGCGCCTGGATCGCGCCCTCTCGCCCGCTTCTTCCTGAGCCGGCCGGTCCCAAGACCTTTCGACCGCCATCCGGCTCGGGCGCGATATTGCGAGCACGCCGTGCCTCGATCACTGACTGCACGGCACGCACGATGCCGACATAACCGGTGCAGCGGCAGAGATTGCCGCTCAGGCCGATGCGAATCTGGCGCTCGTCGGCCGCGGTCAGGCGCAGGACGAGGTCGCGCGCGGAGACCAGCATACCCGGCGTGCAATAGCCGCATTGCAGGGCGTGCTCGCGGGTGAAGGCGGCGCGGAGCTCGGTCGTGATGTCGTCCTCATCGAGGCCCTCGATCGTGGTGATATCGGCACCCTCGCAAGCCACCGCATAAGTGATGCATGAGCGGGCCGGCACACCGTCGAGCAGCACTGTGCAGGCGCCGCAGACACCATGCTCGCAACCAAGATGCGTACCGGTCAAATCAAGCTTGTCGCGAACGAAGTCGGCCAGACTCGTGCGCGGCTCCGCCTCAGCCTGTACCGCACGTCGGTTGACGTTGAGCGCAATCATGTTCATGCGGCCGCCTCACGGACGGCGCGCCTGAGCACGCTCACATGGATATGTCGGTCGGCCGGATTGCCGATGCCGGCCTTGGCGAGAAGAGCGTCGGCGACGCGCACGTCAAAGCGCTCCTTGTAGTCGCCGGCGATGCGCCCGCCGAACAGTTCCGCGGCATCCGAGATCACGATCGGCGTGGTGTCGATCGCTCCCATCACCACGCGCGCCGTCGCAGCGCTCGGATCGATCATCACGGCGCCGAGCGCATGCGCGAACTCGCCGGTCTTGCGGCAGCTCTTGACGTAACCCCAATGCGCCGATGCGGGCCGCGCCGGAACATGGATGGTCTCGACGATCTCGCCGGGCCGCAAAATGGATTCAAGCGCGCCAAGGATGAAATCTTCCATCGCGACGGTACGCGCTCCTGCGAGGCTGCGCAGCGTCAGCCGCGCGCCGAAAGCCGCAAACGCCGACACCCAGTCCGCGGCCGGATCGGCATGGCTGAGCGAGCCGCCGATCGTGCCGCGATTGCGCACCGCGCGATAGGCAATGTTGGCGGCGACACCCCGCATGGCGCCACGCGTCACATCCGGCGTTCGTCCATCCTCGATGTCGGCATGCGTGATGCAGGCCCCGAGCACGAGTTCGTCGCCGCGTCGCTCGGCCTGCTTGAGCTCGGCAAGGCCGGTGATGTCGACGACCAGTTCCGGCTGGACCAGTCGCAGGTTGAGCATCGGACCTAGCGACTGCCCGCCGGCGATGATCTTCGACGCCCCGTTGGCTTCCGCCAACAGCGAAAGCGCTGCCGGCAGGTCGCGCGGACGCTCATAGCCGAAGGGCGCGGGTTTCATGCCGCCGTCCTTTCTGCATCGCGAGCGGCGAGCACAGCCTCGACAATACGGTGCGGCGTAATCGGCGACTGCATCATCTCGACGCCAAGCGGTCTCAACGCATCATTGACGGCATTGGCGATCGCGGCCGGCGGTGCGATCGCGCCGCCCTCGCCGATGCCCTTCACCCCGAACTGCGTATAGGGCGACGGCGTCTCCATGTGATCGAGGCGTGCCGCGGGCACCTCGGTCGGTCCCGGCAGGAGATAATCGGCGAGCGTCGTCGCAAGCGGCTGGCCGGATGCGTCGAACGGCATCTCCTCATAGAGCGCGGTGCCGATACCCTGCGCGAGGCCACCATAGATCTGGCCGTCCACCACCATCGGATTGACCAGCACGCCGCCATCCTCGACGACGACATAGTCGAGGATCTCGACTTCACCCAAATCGGGATCAACGGCGACGACGGCTGCATGCGCGGCGTAGCTGAAGGTACCGCTGTCGCGCTGCGGCTTGTAGCCGGAGGTGACCTCAAGTCCGCCGGGATCGACGTCGGCAGGGAGATCCTGCGGGCGGCGATACCAGGTGTAGGCGATCTCCTTCAACGTCACGCTGCCGTTGACGCCGCGGACCTCACCGCTCTGCAGCACCACCGCTGCCGGATCGTGCTGCAACAGCTTGGCACCGATGCGCCTGGCGCGCTCGCCGAGTTCGCGGCACGCGGTTGCGACTGCGCCACCCGCCATCACCATCGAACGCGAACCCCAGGTGCCCGTCGAATAAGGAGTCATCGCGGTGTCGCCGAGGATGATACGCACGTTGGCGACATCAATGCCGAGCATCTCGTGGGCGACCTGCGCGAGCGTCGTCTCCATGCCCTGCCCGTGCGAATGCACGCCGACGCGCAGTTCGAGACCACCATCCGGCGTCAGCCGCGCGGACGCCTGCTCGTGACCCGGCACCATCGGAATGCCCCAGCCGGCATAGACCGAGGTGCCATGTGCCGCCTGCTCGCAATAGATGGAAACGCCGACGCCGATCCGCCGTCCATCAGCCTCTCGCTTGCGCTGCCGGGCGCGGACCGCGTCGACATCGATCGTCGCCAAAGCTCGCCGCATCGCCTCGGGATAGTCGCCGCTGTCGAAGTGCTTCTTGGTGATGTTGTCGAACGGCATCTGCTCCGGCCGGATCAGGTTGCGCAGGCGCACTTCGCCGGGCTCGAGGCCCGCTTCCGCGGCGACCAGATCCAGCATCAGTTCCAGCGCAAAGCAGACGCCGGTGCGCGCGACGCCACGATAGGGCAGGATCGGGCACTTGTTGGTCGCAACCGAGAAAGTCCGGCAGCGATAGGCCGGCATCAGATAGGGACCGGGCAGGATGCTCGCGACCTGCGCCGCCTCGAGACAGGCCGAGAACGGATAGGAGGAATAGGCGCCGGAATCCACCGTCGCCTCGCAATCGATGCCGCGCAGCCTTCCGTCGCTGTTGGCATAGACCGTGATATTGTAGTGATGCTCCCGGCAGTTCGAGCTCGCCGTGAGATGCTCGCGGCGATCCTCGGTCCAGCGCACCGGATGGCCACAGCGCATGGTCAGCCAGGAGAGGCAGACTTCCTCGGGAAGCAGAATTCCCTTGTGGCCAAAACCGCCGCCGACATCGGGCGAGATCAGGCGGATCCTCCCCTCCTCCATACCAAGGCATTCGGCAAGGCCGCTGCGGGTGACATGCGGCATCTGGGCGGCCGAATAGAGCGTGAGCTGATCGAGCCGGTGATCGAAGGTCGCGACCACGCCGCGCCCCTCAAGCGGCGACATGCACTGCCGTGCGGTCGATATCTCGCGCGTCACCTTGATCGGCGCATCCAGCGCTGTTGAGATGTCGACCTCGTAGTTGGTTTCTAGGAAGACGTTGTCGCCCCAATGCTCGTGCACCAGCGCCGCATGGGGCTCGCGCGCCTTCAACATGTCGTAGACGGCGGGAAGCTCTTCGAGATCGAGCGTTACGGCAGCCGCGATGTCCTCGGCCTCTGCACGCGTCGGCGCCACGCACATCGCGACGAGTTCACCGACCTGGCGGACCTTGCCGCTGGCCAGCACCGGCTGTTCGGAAATCTTGAAGCCCGGCAACGCCGACACCGCGCGGATCGGCTTGACGCCGATGAGATCGGCGGCAGTGAAGACTTTTCCACGATAGCGCTCGGGCACATGGATGCCACTGATACGCGCGTGGGCCAGCGGGCTGCGCACGAACGCAACATCCTGCAGCCCGGCAAGACGAATGTCGGCCACGAACTGGCCGCGGCCGCGCATCAGCCGATCGTCCTCCTTGCGCGGCAGCCGCGCACCGACGCCCTGCCCGGCGCCTGCCCCTGGTGCGGAGGAAAAGTCACGCTCGTTGCGCACGGTGGCGTCTCCCCGATCGGACTGCTACGGCCTCCTTACGCCGCGACCGCCTGCGGCAGGATCGGCGCCACCGCGTCGTAGCGCGTGCCGGCACGCAAACAGAACGTCGGCTGCAGCAGCCGTTCGGCGATGACTTCATTCTTCTCGTTGTCGCGAAGGACGAAACGCCCGGTCTGCTCCGTGAGCACCGAGACATCGGCATCTCTGTCGACTTTGAGCGCGCCGATCTCCTCGTCGCGGCCGAGCATCTTCGCCGGATTGGAGGTGACCATCGGCACCACCTGCTCGAGCGAGAGCCCCAGCGCCATCATCGAGCTCATCGCCTGCACCAGGCTGAACTTTGCCTGGCCGGCGAACGGATGGTTTTCTTCGTCCTCGTGCTGGTCCGGCGTGCCGGCGGGCGCGGGCACATGGGTGTTGTAGCCGTGGATGTCGGCGCCAAGCGTGGTCGGGACGATGCCGGCGGCAATCGCCTTCTTCGCAAGCCGGTAGGAGAAATGACTGCCATGGCCGACATCGACCTTGAGGCCGCGATCAAGCGCTGCTTGGATCACGGGATGCACCTCGCCCTCGCGGTTGACGAAGCCGCCCGGATGGCGCGTGAACGGATGCGCGAGAATGTCTCCTTCGCGCAACAACGGGATCACACGCGTCAGGATGGTGTCGGCATCCTCACCGTTCGCGCCGCTTTCAGGCAGGCCCCAGAGCTGGCCGAAGTGGACATAGACCGGCAAATCGGCGCGGCGACCGATCTCCGCTGACATTTCGATGACGCGAATGCCCCAGCGCGCAAAGCCACCGATCTCGGCATGCGCCTTGATACCGCGAACGATGTCAGGATTGGCCCTCGCCGCCTTGACGGTGGCGTCGATGTCGACTCCGTCAGGGCTATAGAGCTGCGGATAGTAATGTCCTTCGAGCCCGCCAACGAGATAGGCCGACAGGAACGCATAGACGCGCGACTTCGAGGTCTCGGCAACAAAGTGACGAAAGCCCGGCAGCGTCATGCAGGACGGACCGCCCTGATCGACCAGCGTCGTAACGCCCGACTGCACTCCGACCATGTCGGCATTCATTCCGAACCGTCCGGTGACGTATTGATAGACATGCGCATGCGTATCGATCAGTCCCGGCAGCACCAGCTTGCCACCGACGTCGATCACTTCCCTCGCACTGGTTGGCAGGATATCCGCCTGCACCGCCGCGATCTTGCCGTTGCGAATGGCAACATCCCGGATGCCGTCGATGCCGGAGGCCGGGCAGATCACGCGGCCGCCGCGCAAAAGCAGGTCGAAGCTGGCGCTGATGGACATGAACGTTCTCCTAAAGGCTCGCCGGCGGGTTGATCCCGCTCTCGCGGAAATACGAAGCATGCTTCGTATTTTCCAAAAAGCAAGCTTCATGCCATGATCTGGTGATGGCGCGTGCACTCGAATCGGGCTACTCGCGCCACGTTCCAAGGCTGGAGACTGTGCGTTGCAGCAAGCGAAGAAGCGTCGCGGTGAGACCAGGCATCGCCCATGGCCATTGTCACAACGGCCAGGGTTCCTGATCCGGCGCCTGCATCAGATCCACGTCGCGCTGTTCCAGGAAGCGTGCGGCCAATTCGAGATAACGCCGCTGCAATACAGCCTGCTGTCGGCGCTAGCGGTGCGAGGAACCGCCGATCAGACTACATTGGCGGCCGATATCGCGCTGGATCGCACCACGACGACCGGCGCGCTGAAGCGGCTCGCTGCCCGCAATCTGGTCGAACGGGCCGTCAACAAAGACGACCGACGCGCCCGGCTCTGCCGGTTGACATCGGCCGGAACGGCCCTGCTCTCCCGGATCGAGGCATCGGCGCGGACCGCACATCGCGCCACCCTCGCCGGCTTGACAGAGAAGGAACGCAGCTTGTTCATCGAAATGATGCAACGCATCGTTGCGGGCAACGCCAATCGCGACAGCGCTGCTGCCCTTTTCGACTAGATGGAACGGGAGTCGCTGGCTGTCTTTTTGGCGCGGGCTGCACAATCTGTGACCGCACGCTCGCTATTGCGGTCCCGGCTCTGCCGACGCCCGGACTGGCATGACCAAGCGTTGCAACGACCGGCCTGCACGTCGACATAGACCGGGAGCGACACCGTCTCGACCTTGAAAAGACAGCGTCAATTCTTCGAACCACCCGTCGCATCGGCGTGCGGAGCGGCACGCTTTGCGGACGCGCCTTCCTTTCATGGCATGATTGTTGCTGCGCCCGACGATTACGAAGCGTGCTTCGTATTGAACGGGGGATGTCATGACGGATTCCGAGCTTCGCGCCGATATTCATAGCATCGAGCCTATTCCCGACGCCGACCGGGACTCCACCGGACCGCAGCAAATGTGGATCTGGGCAGGCGCCAATATCGCGCCGGTGAACTGGGCGCTCGGCGCGCTTGGCATCATCCTGAAGCTCGGCCTCATGGAAACGATCGCGGTGATCGTGATCGGCAACATCATCGGCTGCGCGATCTTTGCGTCCTTCACCGTGATGGGTCACAGGACCGGCGTCAACCAAATGGTCTTGAGCCGCTCGGCCTTCGGCGTTCGCGGCGCCTATCTGCCGAGCATCCTGATGTTCCTGATGACGCTGTGCTGGATCGGCGTGAACACCTACTTCCCCGTGAAGATCGCAGTCGCCATCCTTGGCCAGTTCGGCATTCCCGACACCTGGCTGGTCGAGATCATCATCATCACGCTGGTGATGGTGCTTCAGGTCGGGATCGGCGTGTACGGCTTCTACGCGATCCGGACCTTCGAGAAATATACGGTGCCGGCGACGGTTGCCATCATGATCCTGATGAGCGTGCTGGCGTGGTCGCGTCCGGGCGTCGTCAATTGGGGCCTCACCACCTCCCTTTCGGGCGGCGCGCATCTGGCGATGCTGACGCTGCTGATGACGGCGGTCGGCGTCGGTTGGGGCATCTCCTGGGTCACCTGGGCATCTGACTATTCGCGCTTCGTGCCGAGGAGCGTGCCGTCAAGCTCTGTGTTCTGGTACAGCTATGTCGGCATGTTCGTACCGAGCGTGTGGCTCGCCATCCTGGGCGCGACGATCGCCAGCACAACGCTGGATACCGATCCGGCCAAGATGGTCAGCGCGGTGTTCGGCGGTCCGACCAGCATCCTGGTACTGCTGATGGTGCTGCACGGACCGATTGCGACCAATATCCTCAATGTCTATTCGGCTGCGCTCGCCGCGCTCAGCGCAGGCTTCAAGCTCTCGCGCGTCGCGCTAGCGATTATCGTCGGCATCGCCGGCTATCTGGTCACGCTGTACTTCATCTTCGCGCCGTCGTTTGCGAAGGCGTTCGACAACTGGATGATCAGCCTCTTGTTGTGGATGAGCCCGTGGGCCGGCGTCGTGCTCGCCGATTTCTACATCAAGCGAAGGGGCAAGATCGACGTCGCCGAACTCTACCGCTCGCCGGAGACCAGCGCCTATGGCGACATCAATTGGAGCGGGATCATCGCCTTCTTCGCGGGTCTCGTTGCCGGCTGGTCGGTGGAAGACGGCCTCGTTAGCGCACTGCAGGGTCCGATCTCGACCGGCCTCCTCGGCGGCGCGGATTTGAGCTGGCTGTTCGGCATCGGCGTATCGGCCGCAGTATATCTGGCACTCAGCAAGCGCGCGACCGCCACCACGCCTGTTGCCGCGACCAGCGCGAGCCAGTGAAGGGATAGTGGATCGTCACCTGACGTCGCCCCCCCCAAGGCAACGTGCATGGTGGCGATCGCCGGCCTGAATTCCTTGCTTGATCGGGCTCCCGAGAACCTCAGATCTTGGCGGGTTCGAAACAACGAAAGGTTTTTGATCTTAGCCAAGCGTTACGCCATCAGCTCGCGAGCGATCACCAAACGCTGGATTTCGCTTGTGCCTTCAAGGATACGAAGGACCCGCGCTTCGCCGAGGAGCCCGGACACCTCATACTCTTCGAATGCCCCGTAGCCGCCGTGAACCTGCAGGGCGATATCGGCAACTTCACCCGCCATTTCGGTCGCAAACAACTTGGCCATGGATGTCTCGAGACGGAATGGCCGGTCTGCGTCTGCCAAGCAGGCAGCATTGCGGATCATGAGTTCGGTCGCGTGGATCTTCGTAAGCGCGTCGGCCAGCGGGAATGTCAGTCCTTGGTGATTGAATATCGGCACTCCGCCGATCTTGCGACCTGCCCCATAGGTTTTCGCGAGGTCCATCGCCTTGCGGGCGAGCCCCAGGCCTGTGGCGCCAACAAGAATGCGGCCGATGCTTAGAGTGGTAAGTATCTGCTTCAATCCGTCCCCACGATTGCCGATCATATTCGCTTTTGGCACGCGGCATTCATCGAGAAACAGCTCCACCGAATCTGCAATCCGCCAGCCAATCTTGCGCCCGGGCTTGCCGACCTTAAAGCCAGGCGTTCCAACCGGAACGACGAAGGTCGAGAGTCCCTTGGGGCCCAGCTCCGGGTCGGTGACAGCGACGAACGTCGACACTCCGTGCAGAGGCGTGCCGGCATTGGTGGAGAACACCTTCGATCCCGACAGCACAAAGGAATCGCCATCTTCCACGGCTCGTGTCTTGATGCTGGCGACGTCCGACCCGCCGCTGGGCTCGGTTACGCCGAACGAAGCGATGAAATCGCCACGGCATAGCGGCTCCAGCCACTTCTTCTTGACTTCGTCGGAACCGTAGCGCGCGATCACCGTCATCGGCGCGCTGTTGCAAAGATAGATCGCCGCGAAGCCCGGCTCTGCGCGAGCCAGCGTCTCGGCCACGATCGCCGCGCCTCGGGTGCCAAGTCCGCCGCCGGCGAAATCCGGATCGTAGGCCGTACCCATGAAGCCGAGTGAGAGAAACTCTCTGACGAGTTCGGTGGGAAACTCATGCCGGTCCACGAAAGGCTTGATCTTCGGCCGGATCGAACCTTCGGCGAACTGTTCGAGACCTTCTTTCAGCAGTCTTTCTTCTTCATTGAGGTCAAGGAGCATCGATCCAGTCCTTTCTGGTTGGGATGGCGGCCATCAGCGGTGCCGGAACTTGTCAAGAGTCGCCTGGGCGGCTCTCTCCCGACAATTGTCGAGGAAGAGGCGATTGGCTTCGAAGTCCATCGCCTCGGCATTTTCCATCAGATAGCCAGAAAAGAAGCGCTTGGTTGCCGCAACTGCCGGCCTTGGGAGCAAGGCCAGCTTTTCGGCGATACTGACAGCGGTCGAAAGCGCCTCGCCATCATCGCAACAATAATCGACGACGCCGAGTTCTCGCGCCCCTTCGGCGGTCAGCGGCTCAAGGCAGAAGCAGAGCAAACGAGCCTTGACCAACCCTACGCGAGCAACCAGCGACTTGATGCCCCAGGGAGTGAGCCATCCATGCGGCACCTCGGGCAAGCTCCACTTCGATCCGCGCCCAGCGACAACGACGTCGCAACACGTGGCGAATGTAAATCCGCCACCGATCGCGAACGCTTCAACCGCGGCAACGACGGGCTTGCTGATGAAACCGATCAGGCGGCCCAAGTCCCCGCATTCCTGCTCGAACCGCCCCATCGCCTCGAGACCGAGCGCACCGATGAACTTCAGGTCGCTGCCGGCGGAAAAGCCAGGTGGCGCACCGACGAGAACGATGGCGCCGACACTCTCATCGCGATCCAGCTCGATCAGGGCCGCCCTCACCCCGTCCACGAGTTCCTGATTCATCGAATTGCGGCGCGAAGACCTCAACAAGGTGACGACCGCAACGTCACCCCGCTTCTCCAGACCAACAACTTCCTGCTTATCGCTCATGGATCACCAGCAAATAGACGTCACGCGCCAAGATACATCTGCTTGACCTCGGGAGCCTCCGAGAGCCGTTTCGCATCACCCGACGTCACGATGTCGCCGGACTGGAGCACGTAGGCGCGATCCGCGCATCCCAGAGCCATCACCGCATTCTGCTCCGCGAGCAGGATCGCAAGGCCCTCCTTGGCCAGATTGCGGATGATCCGCCCAAGTTCTTCGATAATGATCGGCGCGAGACCCAGTGTCGGCTCATCGAGCAGCATCAACTTCGGCCGAGACATCAATCCACGTCCGATGGCGAGCATCTGCTGTTCGCCACCCGACATCGAGCCAGCTCGCTGCGTGCTGCGCTCACGCAAACGAGGGAACATGGAAAAGATGCGTTCGATATCGTCTTCGACATGGTCGCGATCGGAACGATGGTAAGCTCCCATCAACAGGTTTTCATGGACCGACATTCGCGGAAAGATCTGGCGGCCTTCCGGAACGAGCACCAGCCCGCACTTGACGCGCTCGGCTGTCGATATGGAAGCCATGTCACCGCCGTCGAAGGCGATCTTTCCGGAGTCGCTCCTCTTCAACCCGGCAAGCGTGCGCAAGGTCGTCGATTTTCCGGCGGCATTCGGCCCGATCAGCGTGACGACTTCGCCCTGCCGAAGCTCAAAAGATATTCCTCTAAGGACCTTCTGCTTGCCGTAACTGACGTTGAGATCGGTGACATCAAGCATGCTTCTTGCCCAAATAGGCCTCGATGACTGCTTCGTTGGCGAGAACGTCTGCGGTCTTGCCGGTGGCGATGACCGCGCCGTGATGAAGTGCGATCGAGCGATCCGCCAGCCGGCCCAGGAACCTAACCTTGTGATCAATGATGCAGAGCGTCACCCCGTGCGTTCTCAAATCGCGCAGGACCGCGTCGAGGTTCATGATCTCATCGTGGCCGAGACCCGAGGCCGGCTCGTCGAGCAACAGCAGCTCGGGCTCGCAAACCATTCCCATTGCGACGCCCAACATCTTCTCGCCCCCATAGGACAGAGCTCCCGCCTCTTCGTTTCGCTTATCGGCCAGCCTGCACAATTCGAGCATCTGGTCGATTTTGCGGGTCAGCGTGCCGTTCAGCTCAGCGGGCATGCCTCCGAATAGTGACCACACGCGACCGAAGCCTAATGCGCGTTTGATATGGAGGTGACATGCAATGCGCATGTGCTGGGCGACGGTCAGTTCGGGAAACAGTTGCGGATTCTGAAACGTCTTCACCAGTCCGTGCTGCGCGACTTCAAACGGCGGAAGCGCGCTGATATCCTTGCCTTTCCAGACAATGCTGCCGTCCGTCGGCACGAGAATTCCCGCGATCAGACTGAGCGTCGTGGTCTTCCCGGAGCCGTTGGGCCCGAAGATCCCGATGATTTCGCCTCGCTCGATTCCGAAGGAGACGTTCGAAACGGCTGTCAGACCGCCGAAGCGCTTGGTCAGGTTCCGGATATCAAGCAGCATTTCTTTTGCTCCCGATCAGGCCAACGATGCCCTTCGGCATGACCAGGATGACAAAGACCAGAATCGATCCGTAGAGCGCGATACGGAGCTCCGCGCTCAACTCGATGACGTGAGGAAGCGCCGTCAATACGAAGGCGCCGATCACGGGCCCGATCAGCGACCCAACCCCGCCGAGCAGAACCATCGCAATAATGTCCAGCCCGAGCGGTATCGAGAGATAGTGCGGCTCAACGAAACCTGAATAGAACCCGTAGAAGGCGCCGACCAAGCCTGCGAGCACGCTTCCGATCGCAAAGCTCAGCAGCTTGTACTTGAAAACATCGATACCCAGCGTTTCGCCTAACTGGTCGTTCAGGCGGATCGCTGCAAGGCACCGGCCGATCCACGATGAAAGGACCCCCTGGCAAACGACGTATACGACAACCAACAGTGCCAGCGTCAGGTAGTACCAGGCAACCCCGCCCGAAATCGCAACGTTGCCAATCGGCGTCCAGAGGCTCGGCTTGTCGACGACGGTGATGCCAAGTGAGCCGTTCGTCATTCCGTTCCAGTTCAGAATGATCAACCGCAGCACCTCCGAAAACGCCATCGTGACCACGGCGAAGTAGAACTCTTTCAGCTTGAACCGGAAACAAATTGTTCCAACGATCAGCGACAGGATGAGAACGACGGCGAGGGCCGGAGCTATGGCCAACCAGAAATTCCAGCCGAACGTCGTGACGAGGATCGTGACGATGTAGGCCGACACGCCGAAGGATGCCGCGTGGAACATCGACAACTGGCCGGTGAATCCGAATATCAGATTGAAGCTCACCGCCAGCGACGCAGCCATGAAGGCGTAAATCGCAATGGCAAGAACCGAATCGCTATGAGCTATGAGCGGCGCCAGCAGCGCGGCGAGCAATCCGATGGCGATGGCGTATCTCATGGCCGATCTCCAAAGAGGCCGCCCGGACGAACGAGGAGAATCGCGATCAGGAAGACGAGCCCGTAGGCGTCACGGAAGGCGGATGGAAGGAAGACGGATCCTATGTTCTCGCTGATACCGAGAATGATGCCGCCACCCAACGCTCCAATGACGCTTCCGACGCCGGCAAGGATCGCAGCTTCCACCGCCTTTAGAATGTATCCGGAGCCGATCGTCGGCTCGATGGAGTACATGCTGGCGTAGAGCCCCCCGCCAAGACCTGCGAGCGCCGTCGAGTACACGACGACGATCGTTTGCAATCGTCCGGTGTGAACCCCCATCAGCGCAGCCGCCTCGGGATTCTGCGCATAGGAGAACGCCGCACGGCCAAGCCAAGTGCGCGTCAACGCGAGATAAGTGCCGAATATCACGGCCAGGAAGACGACGCAGACAACGATTTTGATCTTGGGAAGGATAATCCCCGCGATGTTCAACGCGCCAGGCAGCACGTAAGTGAGGTCCTTCGGCGTCGTGGTGAAGGCCGCCAGCACGAGCGCCTCGAATACCGAGATCATGCCGATCGACACAAGCAAGCCATTGACGAGATTGCCGCGCGTGAATTGGAACAGCGCGCGATCCGAGACGTAGCCGACGACGCTGACGGCACAGACGGCGCCAAGCACGGCCAACGCATACGGCAAGCCGAGCACATCGTAGAAATACCACGTTGTGTAGGCGCCGAGCATCATGAAGGCGCCCAACGCGAAATTCACAATGCCGGTCAAACCGAAGGTGAGCGTCACGCCGAGCGCGATGATGCCGTAGAGCGAGCCGACGATCACGCCGTTGAGCATCTGCCCGATAATTAGCTGCGACATGGATACTGTGTCCGTTAGGAGAGCACGCCATGGCAAATGCCCCTCCCCTCATCGATGGAGGGGCTTTCCCGGACCAAGAAGACATTCCGGGAAAGCCGAAGCGCGACGATCTCAGCTATTCTTTGGTCGGATCGTATTTGACGATTTCAATCGAGCCGCCCTTGCGCACATGCACCACGTCGAACCCGAACACCGCCTCCCCGGTCTTGTCGTATCGGATCTTCCACAACCCGTCGTAAGTCATGGCCAGCAACGCAGACCGGATCTTGGAAACGTCGTCGACGGTACCTGCGCTCTGCATCGCCTGGACGAGCATGTAGACATGGTCGTAGCAGGACGATGAGCACAGAGGCGCCTGGTCGTAGGGGAATTCCCGATTGAAAGTCTTCTTGTAGCTCTCAATGAACGCCTTGACCTTTGGCTCGCTCTTTTCCGCTTCCTCGAAATACTTCGGAACGTAGGCTACGTAGTCCGCGATGGCGTCCTTGTTCTTGAGCGCGGGCCCGATCGAGCCACGAACCAGGAAAAAGCGGTTCGCGAAGCCGGATTCAGTCGCCTGCCGCACAATGTCGTAGAGCACCGCATCGGAATAACCGGGGAAGAGAATATCGGGCTTCCCGGCGGCGAGTTTCGCAAGTACCGCACTGAAGTCCTTCGTACCGGGCTCAAAGAGCTCGACCTGCAGCTCGATGCCGGCAGTCTTGAAAAGCCCCGTATAGATATCGACGGCCGTCTTACCGAAGGCATCATTCTGGAACAGCATCGCCACCTTCTTGGTGTTCAGCTTCTTCAGGTAGTCGACCATCAACTGGCCGAACCCCGCCGAACCGGCATCCCAATTCCAGGTGCGCAACAGATAGTCGTGATCCGGCTTTCCAAGCGCGGCATGGGCCGATGTGGCCCCCGAGAACAGCAGGAACTTGCCGTTGTTCTGGTTCGCGATCGGTTCAATGGCGTTGAAGATATTGGTCAGGAACGGACCGAAGACGAAGCGGACCTTGTCCTCCATCATCTTACGAAACTGAACCGTGGCCTCGCGTGGCTCGCCACGGGTATCCGCCTGGATCAATTCGAGCTTGTAGGTCTTGTCGCCGACCTTGAAGCCGCCCTTGGCGTTGATCTCCTCGACGGCGACCTTGGTGCCTTGCGCCGACATCCATCCGTAAGTGGCGGTGGCGCCCGTTAGTGCCTCGATCTGACCGATCTTGACGACATCTTGAGCGCGAACGGCCGGCGCCGCGAGCAGGCTGCACGCCATCAACCCTGTGAGCAGAAATCCTCTTGACCCGAGCACGTCTCTCCCTCCCTGACAATGTTTGTATTATCTCACTAACGTACTAGTAATATCTTACGGCGCACACGTCAAGCGCGGCTGCCTCGTTCGCCTGCCGAGGCGATAGAGCTATCGGCTGCATCTATCGGAGAGCGGTCGCAGGAACGGCGACGGACAACAAAGTGGTATAGATCTGGCGTGGCTCGGTTGACTGGTGCTTGCGAGTTCTTCAATACGACTCGGTGTACTGCAAAGGCTTAGACGTCTTATGGGTAAGAAAGCTGCGATCGATGTCACGACGGAATCACAGGCCGATGCCGCGCATCGACGCCTCGAGGAGATGATTGTCACGCTGCAGCTTCCTCCCGGGAGCCACTGGTCCGAAGAAGGTCTTGCCGACAAGATCGGGATTGGCCGCACGCCGGTCCGCGAAGCAGTCAAGCGCCTGCAGGCAGACTATCTGGTGAGCATCTTGCCCCGACATGGCTTGATGATCACCGAGATCAATCTCCATGAGCAGTTGCTCGTCATCGAATTCCGCAGGGAGCTTGAGATTTTCATTTCCACACGAGCGGCGCGAAGGATCATGGCCGCCGATCGCGAGCGGCTCGTTGCGGCGGCCAACGAAATCGATGCGGCCGGCAAGCAGGGCAATCTGGAAAAATACCTTCGCGAGGTGTTCAATGCGAATCATCTCATCGCGAAGGCGGCGGGCAATCCTTTTGCGGCCCGGTCGATCTCACCGCTCCACGCGATGTCGCGGCGCTTTTACTACAAATATGAGTCCGACCTGCAGAACCTCGAAGCGATGGGTAAACTGCATGCCGAGCGGGCGCGCGCCGTTGCGCGACAGGACGAGAAAAAGGCGCTTGCCCACGCTACGGCCCTGATGGACCAGATCGAAGGCTATACACGCAAGATCTTCGAGCGAGGGATCGGCCTGGTGTAGCCTGATCGAATCAGCGTTTGGCGACCTTCAACTGGCCCTAGCCTGGCAAGGCATATCCAGGAAGAACGCCTCATCCATGAGCTTGAGATCGTCCGCCACCTTCCATGGCGCAAATTCCATCTGATCGAGCACGTCGCGGCGCACATCGATCCCCGGCGCGACTTCGGTGAGGATCAAGCCTTCGGCCGCAATCTCGAACACCGCGCGCTCAGTGATCACGCGGGCCGTCTGACCACGCTTCACGCCATCGATCACGGAATAGGTAATGTGTTCGGTCTTGTTGACGAACTTGCGCACCTTGCCTTCTTTGACGATGCGCAGTTTTCCATCCGCGAACGCGACATCGAGGCCGCCGGTGGTGAAAGTGCCGGTGAACACCAGCCGCTCTGCGTTTTCCGCGATATCGATGAACCCGCCGGCGCCAGGATTCGCGACGCCGAACTTGGAAACGTTGACCAGACCACCCCGGTCGAATTGGGCAAAGGCCAGCGCCGCAAACCGGCAAAGGCCGCCATCGATGGCATCGAACTGGTAGACCCCGTCCAGGATCGCATCGGGATTGAGGTTGGCCGAGAACTGCCAGCCGGACATCACGATGCCCCCGTAGGAACCGTGCTCGGTCGTGAACCAGTAGTCCTTGAGGCTACCGTTCTCGAACACCCCCTGCTCAGCCATCACCAAGGGTACGTCGGCTGCTGCGCCGAAGCCGAAGATCGATAGTTCTCGCTTGCGGACCTCTTTCGATGCACGCAACGCAACGACCTTGTCCGCCGACATCGGAATGGGCGGGAGCTGCGACAGAGGAACCCGTTCTCCGCCGAAGTAAGCCGGTTCGAACTTCACGTCGGTCGTCATCATCATCGACGGATCGACCACGACGGCGTCGACGAACATGCCGGGAATCCGCACCTCGGAAGCGGGCCGCGTTCCATGAGGTACCGCTCGGCGCACCTGAGCAATCACACGGCCACCATGCGCCTTGGCCGCGAGGATTAGCGCGATGTTGGAGGAGACGAGCGCCTCGTTCTCGAATGAGAGGTTGCCTTCCTCGTCCGCCGATGAGGCGTAGATAAAGACCGTGTCCAGCTTCCACGTAGGATAGAACAGATAAGACTGACCTTCGAAATCGATGCGCCGAACCAGATTATCTTGTGCGCGCTCGGTGAACTTGCCACCGCCGTTTTCGGGATCGATGTAGGTCCCGAGACCGATCCGTGTCATGTAACCGGGACTGCGGCGCGCAACTTCGCGAAGCCAATGCATGGTCGCTCCGATTGGCCATGAATAGGCTTCGATCCTGTTTTCACGGATCAAGCGCATCAACTCCGGGCGCTTGCCCGTCGTTGGATCGACCGGATTGATGTAGGATCCGCCGACGATGCGCCTCATCAACCCTTCTTGCGCGACGTGATCCATTCCCCTGATGCCTTGGGCGTCGCCCGTTCCGACAGGGAAATAGAACGTCAGATCTTTCGGGCTCGCCGTTTTGCGGAAGCGCTCTCCAAGCGCCTTGAGCAGCGCATCCGGCGTCACCCAGCCGATTACGCCGACACAGCCGACAGTGGATCCGTCCGGAATCGAAGCGACCGCGGTCGCAGCATCAACAATCTTGCTCACGCTTTCACCATGAAACGTTCGAAGGTCTTGCGAGAGCTCGGCGTTTCGCAATTTAGTGCGAACTCCCTGGATGCGACTTCATCCAGGCGCTCCGTATCCGCCATGATGAATGGCTCAAAGAATCGCTTGGTAGACGCAATGGCCTCCAGTGGCACCGCGGCAAGCCCGTTGGCCACACTGATCGCATGCGCGAGCGCTGCGCCCGGCTCGACCACATCGTCAACCAGTCCAATACGAGCTGCTTCGACACCGTCGATCGGCGCGGCTCCCCAGGTCAAACGGCGCGCTCGAACAGGGCCGGTTCGCGCTACCAGCGATGCTAAACCCCACGGAGGCAGCCAACCGTTTGGCGCCTCGGGCAAATGCCAGCGAGCCGTCGACGCACTGACGACGATGTCGCAGGACGCGGCAAGGATAAAGCCGCCACCAAGCGCATACCCCTCCACCGCGGCGATGACCGGCTTTGCGCGATAGCCGATGGCACGCGCGAATGCCGCCGTCTCCGACTCATGCTTGCATATATCCGCTATCGATAGGCCAGCCAGCTCCTTCAGGTCGCTCCCGGCGCAGAATGCCGGCGGCGCCCCGGCCAGCACCACCGCCCTTACCGCATCGTTCTGTTCGGCACTGGATAGCGCCGCCCCGAGATCCCGCATCAACTGCGATCCCAACGCATTGCGACGCTCAGGACGATTTATTGTGACGATCGCGATCGCCCCATTTATTTCAGACTTGATCATTCGGGGATTGTCCTCATCCAATGCGTGCGCCGTCCGCGTTGACTGCGGCTCTGACATCCTTGCCGTCGATAGCGCGAGGCAGCACGTTCTCGCGAACTGCAATCGCCGCGGCGAGACCTATTGCGTGACCGTAGGAAAAGCACTGCGCGGTCACGCGCGCCGAGGCCACGGCCTCATGTTCTGCCGACAAGCACCGACCCGCGACCAGCAGCCCTTCACCACGCTCGGGGACGAAGCATCCGTAAGGAACTTCGTAGTAATCATTGAGCAGCCACTCCACCCTGGGCTTGTCCCCCGAGTGCAGTTCGATCGGCCAGGGCGACACGGCGATGCCGTCGGCGAACTTCGCGCCTCGAACGACGTCCGAGTTTGCAAGCGTCCTCACACCCGACACCTGGCGGGTCTGGCGCACGCCGACCTGAACGCCGGTGTCGTTCAGGAAAGCATCCTCGCAACCGACCAGATTGTCACGGAAGAAGCGCGCATATTCGCGAGCCTGCAGCCGACCTTCGATTTCCGCGTCGGTAAAGTCCCGGTAAGATAGCGTGTTCAGCTCTCGGCCATCCGGCCCGATCAGGCGCGTGCAATTGCACAGTAGCTCTCCCGGACGCGTGGTAGGAAACAACCAGATCTTGGCGCGTGGGAGCTTGTAGTCGCCGGCATTGTGCTTGGCGCGGATCATCGCGGAGACCTTCTCCGGCATGATCGTGTCGACGCCGTATTCGCCGACAAAGCGCTCGACATCGACTCCCATCATACGGAAGATCATCGTCGGATTTTGCACCGCGCCGTTGTCGCCGATGAAATTCGGCAGCCCTGCCATCGCGACCACATCGGCATCGCCACTCGCGTCGATCACGACCTTCGCGCGTGCATCCACCGGCCCCTGCTTTGTCCAGATGCCAAGTCCTTCGACCTTGTCGCCCTCCATTCGCACGGACTGGGCAACCGCATGGAAGATGACGCGGACGCCTGCTTCCCGCAGCATCGCATCTGCAGCCTCACGCCACACCAGCGGGTCGTGGACGCGAGCCCATGTTTTGCCGTAGAGCAATGGCGCGCCGAGCCCTCCCATCGCCTCGAGCCTCCGACAAAACTCGTCGGCGAAACCGAAAACGACCTGTTGCGGGCCCGCCGCAATATTATTCGTCGCTTCGTAAAGACCGCAGACGGTGCCTGAGAGCCCGGCGACAGCACCGCCGCCGCAGAAACCGTAGCGCTCGACCAGCGTAACGCTCAGCCCCTGACGCGCAGAGGCGATAGCCGCCGCAACACCGGCTGCTCCACCCCCGACAATCAAGACATCGCTATCAACTCGAATGGAACCGCGAACGTCCAACGTTGAGTCCTCATTAGTATAGTAGTGATGTATTACAAATATCTCAACCGCTCGTCCGTTGCAAGACGCGCGGGCGCAAAAAACCGGGAAATTAAGAGAAGCTCATGCGCGGCGAGAGCAGCGCGCTGTCGATGGGATGGGCCCGGAAAAACGGATAATGCGGGACTTGGTACGACCCGAACGATGCGAGCAGCCGCGGATCGCGCCAAGGCGGCTCACTCGGTCGAAAGCTGCGCCAGCATTGCTCTTGCGTTTCGCAGGTCCGAAATCTCGAAACCCTCGGTGAACTTTCCGTACACGGAGGCAAGGATGTGGTGTGCGTCGGCAGAACGGTCCTGACTGGCTCTCAATCGAGCAAGACTGATTGCCGTCCTCAGCTCCCAAAACAGCGCGCCCTGGCTACGCGCCACCTGGAGCGATTTGTCGAAGGACTGCTTGGCGGCGACAACGGAGCGATGTTCGCTGGCGCGGAGCAGCAGCTCGCCTTTGATACGCAGCAGCTCGGCCTGGTACCATTGCTCTTCCCTCGCCTCGGAGCGCGCAAGCGCCTCATTGACGGCGGCAAGCCCCTGCGCGACTTCGCCGGCCTCGCCGAGACAGGCTGCCAATTCGCCAAGCGGAAGCAGGAAGCGTGGCAGGAACCGCGCTTCGCCGGCCACTTCGAGCGCCTTTCGCAGCACCGGCAATCCTGTGGCAACGCCGCCACGCCTTGCCATCACCATGCCCCTGAAGGCGCGCGCCCATAAATTCCACAGCCGGATCGGGTGCCGCTCGGTATGCTCGATCAATAGCGCACAGTAGCGTTCCGCGGCATCGAGGTCGCCGGCAAGGAAGGTGATCGGGCAGGCGCCCTGCCCCAGCACGCTGCAGAATGTCAGGGCGTGCCCGCTCGCCCGGCCTTCCTCGATGTTGTGTTCGACCACGCGCAAGGCCTGGTCGGCTAGCCCCATCAGCCACAGGATGCGAGCCTGGAAATAGTGCGCCGATACCCGGAGATCGAAGCGAAAGCGGATCACCTGCGGCTTTGGCGATAAATCCGAAAGGCGCGACAAGGTCCGCGTGATGTGATGATGCGCAAGGTTCTGGTCACCAAGGTAATGCAGCGTGGTGGCGAGAAGCCGGTCGACCATCATCAGGTCGACGGAGTTGCTCGAGCTGTCCGCGACCTCGGCGAAGCGGTACGCGAATTCCAGCGCCTTGCGAAACTCGCCATTGTTGAACTGATCGATGCACAGTCCCCACAGCGCGCGCAGCAAATAGTCGGCGTCGCCGAGTTGCTCCGCGAGTTGCAAGGCCAAGGCCCAGGCGGGACCGGCCTCGCGAGCCCTGCCGACGCCGTACATCAGCGACCAGGCGCGTGCCGCCGAAAGCTGCATGCGCAGGCGCGACATGCCAGGGGTGGCTTCGTCGATCCTTGCCAGCGCCAACTCAGTGCGCTCGCGGCACTCCGCGAGCAGCGACAGTTGCACCCACAGCGGCACCGCGGCCGCGGTCAATGCCACGCCGGTCTGCGCATCGCCGCTGGGCGAGAATGCCCAATCAAGGCTGGTACGCACGTTGTCGATGTGCCGGCCGTAGATGGCAAGCCACTCCGCTTGCGGCTTCAACTCGCTTTCGGCTTCTGCATTGGCGAAGAAGCCACGATAATATTGCGCGTGACGGCGCGCGGCGTCGGGATATTCCCCGGAACCATGGAGCTTTTCCAGCGCGTAAGCGCGCGTCGTATCCAGCAGGCGGTAGTGCGGCCGGTCGCCACGGATGTCGGCGACGGCAAGCGACTTGGCGACCAGGTTGGCAAGCTGGTCGGTGACTTCGCCCCTCTCGCGATCGCCGGCGACCGCAATCACCGCGTCGAGCAGGAAGTCTCCGGCAAATATGCCGAGCCGCCGCAAGACCCGCGCCTCCGCCTCCGGCAGCAGGTCATAGCTCCAGTCGAGCGTCGCGCGCAGCGTTTGCTGCCGGGGCAGCGCGGTGCGCCGGCCCGTCGTGAGGAATTTGAATCTATCGTCCAGAAGCGCCGCAATCTTGGGCGGGCCAAGCATCGTCGCACGTGCCGCGGCAAACTCGATCGCGAGCGGAATGCCGTCCAGCCGGCGGCAAATGGCGGCGATGGCGCCAAGGTTCTCCTCGTCGCGTTCGAAACTAGAGCCCTGCGCCTTCGCCCTGGTCATGAACAGCTCGACTGCGGTGTGTTCAAAGATGGCGTCCGGTGCGAGCAGAGGCTCAGGCGGCACTTCCAGCGGAGGCACGCGATAGACATGCTCGCCATCGATGCGCAAGGCCTCGCGGCTGGTCGCGATAATGGTGGTGCCGGAGCAGCGGCTGACGATGGTCTCGGTCAGCCTGGCTACGGCACCAATCACATGCTCGCAGTTGTCGAAAACGAGCAGCAATTGCCGTGCTCCGATGGCACGCGCGATGGCCTCTGCGCAGATCTCTTCACCTTCCAGTTTGATGCCGAGTACGCCGGCAACCGCTGAAGGCACGAGTTCGGAATTTGAAAGCGAGGCCAGTTCGATGAGGAATCGGTCGGCGGTCAGTCCGAACGGCGGCGATCTGGCCGCCTGCAGCGCCAGCGCCGTCTTGCCGATCCCGCCGGGCCCGACGAGGCTCACGACTCGGTAGGCTGACAGAAGCTCCCACAGATGACCGATCGCCGTAGCGCGACCGATGAGATCGAACGTCGCGGCCGGAATGTTGGTCGACGGCGACAGTTCGGGCGCGGCCGGCTGATCCGGCGCATCGACATGCCGGATGAGCCATGATCCCAGAAGGCGATATCCCCGGCCGACCGTCGTGGCCAGCATGTCGCGATCCGGACCGAGGGCCTTGCGGATCGCCGCGATGTGCACGCGAAGCGCGCCCTCCTCGACGAATACGCCCCGCCAAACCCGCTTGGTCAAATCACTCTTGGAAACCAGCTCGCCTTCTGCCTGGACCAATTCTGCAACGATTTCAAAGGCCCGTCCGCCCAAAGGTACGGGTGCTCCCTGAGAGCGCAATTCCCGTCTGGCAAGATCGATTTCCCATCCCGCGCATGCATAGATGGGGCGCTGGCCTGATGCGGCCGTCATTTGGAGAAGCCCCAAGGAGTTTCTAAATTTCCACCCAGGCTAGCAGCCTATCATCAGCCCGGTCGAAAGAAACAAGCCGCCGGCGAGAACGAAGTGAGGAGTGCGCCGGGCCGAAGCTTGCCACGCTTGATCGGTTCAGGCTCTGCAAGAATGGAAGCGAGTGCCAGCTATCGCACTGCACAACGGCATGCGCGTGCGGTGGTTCGTGGCCATTGAGGTTCCGGAACGGAACCCCATATTTTTGGCAAGGGAGTGCTTGCCGTGCAGACCGTAAAGGCGGCCCTCGTTGCGGCGATTGCAATCGTCGCTCTGGTTGTCTCGCTCCTTCCCGGCTTAGCGGAGGAGAACCGCAGTCTTGCACTGACTATTTCGCTCGACGGAGCGATCGGGCCGGCGTCGGCAAGTTACGTGAAGGACGCTCTGGCCAAAGCAGCCGAACGACGCGCAGACATTGTCATCCTGCGTCTGAATACACCGGGCGGTCTCACCACCAGCATGCGCGAGATCATCTCGGATGTGCTCGCTTCGCCCGTGCCTGTCATCGGTTACGTCGCTCCCTCCGGAGCCCACGCCGCAAGCGCTGGGACCTATATTCTCTATGCAACCCATATCGCGGCAATGGCGCCGGGCACCAATATCGGTGCGGCGACGCCGGTGCAGATTGGCGGTCCGATACCGGGTCTGCCGGGTGGCACCCCGGACAAGGAGGGCAAAGACAGCAAGGATAGCGACCGCCAGCACGAGCCAAAGGATGCCATGACGGCAAAGGTGACGAATGATGCCGTCGCCCTCATCCGCAGCCTCGCCGAACTGCGTGGCCACAATGCCGACTGGGCCGAGAAGGCGGTGCGCGAGGCCGCCACCCTCTCCGCCAACGGCGCGTTGCACGAACATGTCATCGATCTCATCGCACGCGATCCGGTCGAACTGCTCGCGAAGGTCGATGGTCGCGTTGTCGAGGTTGCAAGTGGCAAGACGCAACGTCTGGCGACGAAGGACGCCGTCGTCGAAATAATCGATCCTGGATGGATCTCCCGGTTCCTGGCGGTCATCACTGATCCCAACGTCGCGTTCATTCTCCTGATGGTTGGCGTCTACGGGCTAATCTTCGAATTCATGTCCCCCGGCACGGTCGCCCCCGGCGTCGTCGGCACGATCTGCCTGCTGCTGGGCCTCTACGCCCTCAATTTGCTGCCGATCAGCTACGCCGGCCTCGCCTTGATGCTGGTCGGGATCGCGCTTCTCGCCTTCGAGGCCTTCAACCCGACGGTCGTGATCGGCCTCGGCGGAGTCATCGCCTTTGTGCTGGGAGCGGTTATGCTCTTCAGGGTCGAAGCGCCGGGCTACCGACTGTCGTGGTGGCTCATCGCCATCGTGACGGCGACGTTCATCGGCTTTGTTCTCGTCGTGCTCGGTTCGCTTCGGCGCGCTCGCAGCGGTCCGGTCCGCGTCGGCGCGCAAGCCATGCGAGGCCTGTCCGCCAAGGTCCTCGATTGGTCCGAGAATGAAGGTCATGTCTTCACGCACGGCGAGCGATGGCAAGCGCGCGGCACCGAAACCTTCAAGCCGGGCGAGGTGGTTGAAGTCGCCAACATCATCGATCTGACGCTGGTGGTGCGGCGCCAGTCCCGACCGGCGAAGGAGATACATCATGATGCTTGATTACTTGACCTATGCAGCGCTTGTGCTGATCGTCATCCTTTTTTTGACCCAGGCCGTTCGCATCCTGCGAGAATATGAGCGCGGCGTCGTCTTTACGCTCGGCCGTTTCACCGGCGTGAAGGGCCCGGGCCTCATCATCCTCATTCCAGTCGTGCAGCAACTCGTGAAGGTTGATCTCAGGGTGATGGTGCAGGTCGTGCCGCCGCAGGACGTGATTTCGCGCGACAACGTCTCGGTCAAGGTCAACGCCGTCCTCTACTTTCGCATCGTCGATGCCGAGCGCGCGATCATCAAGGTCGGCGATTACATGGCCGCGACCAGCCAGCTCGCACAGACCACGCTGCGCTCGGTACTCGGCAAGCACGAACTCGACGAGATGCTCGCAGAACGCGACAGGTTAAACGCCGACATCCAGGAGAGCCTCGACAAGCAGACCGACGTCTGGGGCATCAAGGTCACGTCGATCGAGATCAAGGATGTCGATCTCAACGAAACCATGGTGCGCGCGATAGCCAAGCAAGCCGAGGCGGAACGGCTGCGACGCGCCAAAGTGATCAATGCGATGGGCGAGCAGCAGGCCGCCGAAAAGCTCGTCGAGGCCGGCCGGATCCTCGCCCAGGAGCCGCAGGCGATGCAGCTACGCTATTTCGCGGCGCTGCACGACATCGCGGGCGAACGGTCCTCGACCGTGGTCTTCCCACTCCCGATCAATCTGTTTGATCGCCTCGGTCTGCGGGGCGAGTCAACGTGACCAAGGTCATGTGCCTGAAGGGGCGGAAATTGTGTGATGCAAGCGCGATATGATGTCCCAAGCTCATCACGCTTTCGCCCTAACAATGGGCTCCAGGCTGCGCAGCCAGGCAAGCCGCGCGATGGCACGCTCCGCCAGCGTCTGCAGAAGCTCGACACGCGCCGGATCGTCCGAGCGTTCGGCACCGTCGAGATAGGCGTCGGTCAGAGCCTCGGCGATGGTTTGGGCATCGGCTTCCTGCAACGCCGCAGCAAACGATTCGAATCCGGCGGCTCGGGTCGACATCAGTTCGGCCTCTTCGCAAAGCTCATGAGCTCGGCTCTGCGAACGTCCCAGGACGCGCGCCTCGAGCTCCGCGAGCCGCACGGCCAGACGAGATTCCAGCGCGCCGGCATCCACCGGCGCTGCCGCGTCAGCGGCCCCCTCACCCGCGCGCTCCTTGTGCTCAAGGTGATAGGCGCTCCGCCGCTCCTTGCGCAGGGTCGCCACATGCGCAAGCTCCTCCCGTGCCATGGCTTCGGCGGCCTTCCTGATCTCGGAATCGGCGGCGAACGCCGCGACATAGGACCAGAAGGCAAACGCGCGCTCTTCATTGCGCACCGCCATCGCCAGGGCACGATAAGGTGTCGTCAGCTGCGACGCCTTGATCTCGGCCATGGTCTCGGCATCGAAAGTCTCCGGTGCATCCCAGCGCACCAGTGCCGGATCAGGCGCCTTGCCACAGCGCGACAGCGACCAACGTGTCACACTATCGACATGCTCGCGCTCGGCGGCCGCAAGCTGCACGAAAACTGCCGCAAGATCATTTCTGTCCTGCGCCCGCATCTCTTCGGCAAGCTCCGAATAGCGATCCGCGGCCTCCTTCTCCATCGCATTGGCAAGCGCAAACAGCTCATGCAGCGACTGCAAGGTTCCCGCCGGTTCGTCTTTCAAAAGCAATGCTCGCGTTAGCAGCATGAGCCACCTGCATAGCTGTGTTTGATCCAGAACAAACTCGCGTGTCCCGGTTACGACTAGACAGCCGGTCTGAACAGGAGTCAACTTTCGGTGGTTGGATCGGTGATCCCTTTAGGGTTGTTAGCGCCGACGCCCCCTTGTCCCAGTTCAGCGTGTCATGGCCGCCGACGAGCGGTCGCATTCGCGCTGGCCGTGATTGTCGCCGTTGGCATCATCTTCTGGACACGCGCGGCCCTGGCTGCGAGCGATCTCGCCACCTATCTGCCAAAAGCCCAACCCAGCGACTTCTTCACAGGTGCGGATCGCTTCGGTCCGCCGCAGGGCGACCCGCCGATTGTTCCCGTCTATCGCGGCGACCAACTGCAGGGCTTTGTCTATCTCAACTCGGATTTCGCCAATTCGGTCGGCTACTCGGGCAAGCCGATCCACATCCTGGTCGGCATCGATTCCGACGGCATCGTCAGGGGCCTGAAGCTCATCGACCACAAGGAGCCGATCGTCCTGATCGGAATTCCGGAGCCGCGTATCGTCGCCGCCGTAAACAGCTTGATTGGCAAGGATATGAGGCCGATCGCGCGAGGTGCGGAACGGCCGCCGCAGGTCGACATCATCAGTGGCGCGACCGTGACCGTGCTGGTCATGAGCGACAGCATCGTACGCTCCGCGGTACGGCTGATTCGAACCGGACGAATTGGCGGCGGGAGCGTCGCGGCGGCGTTGCCGCCGGTCACCAAGACGCTTGACCTCGGAAAGAGCGAGATTCGTAACTGGGCCAGCCTTGTCGGCGACGGCTCGGTGCGGCGGCTGCACCTGACGATCGGCGAGGTCAATGATGCATTCGCGAAATCGGGAAACACGGCCGCCGCACAGAACCCTGAAGCGGGCGAGCCAGGCGATACCTTCATCGACCTCTCTGTTGCGCTTGCCAGCGCCCCGACGATCGGCCGCAGCCTGCTCGGCGACGAGGGCTATGAGCGGCTGAAGGAGCGCCTGCAGCCGGGACAGCAGGCGATCATGATCGCTGGCGACGGCATCTATTCCTTCAAGGGCTCTGCCTATGTGCGCGGCGGCATTTTCGACCGCGTCGAAATCCTTCAGGAAGGCTCCAGCACCCGCTTCCGCGACCGGAATCATACGCGCCTGGGCGCGCTTGCCGCCGACGGCGCGCCGGACTTCCACGAAATCGCATTGTTCGTCACGCCGCCCGAATTCACGCTCGACCCGACGCGGCCCTGGGAATTGCAGTTGCTCGTGCAAAGAAACGTCGGCAGCCGCGACAAGGCGTTTCTCACCTTCGACCTCGACTACAATCTGCCCGATCGCTACCTGCGGTCCGAGCAACGTCCGGTGACGGTGCCGTCCGGCACGCCGGCGACGCAAACCTCCGCTCCGGGCGCACAGGTATCCCTGCCAGCGGAGGACGGCGAAGAGCCGCTATGGACGCGGATCTGGCGCTCGCAGCCGGCCTCGATCGCGATCACGGCGATAGCTCTGATCGTACTGACCGCCATCTTCTTCTTTCAGAACATCCTGGTGCGACGGCCGACGCTCTATACCTGGGTTCGCAAGGGCTATCTCGCCTTCGTGCTGATCTGGCTTGGCTGGTACGCCAACGCCCAGCTCTCCGTCGTCAACGTCGTGACCTTCACCAACGCGCTGGTGACCGGCTTTCACTGGGAGTTCTTTCTCGCCGCCCCACTGATCTTCGTGCTCTGGTCGGCAACCGCTGCCGGACTTCTGTTCTGGGGACGCGGTCCGTTCTGCGGATGGCTGTGCCCGTTCGGCGCACTGCAGGAGCTGACCAATACGGTCGCGAAATGGCTCAAGGTGCCACAGATCACGGTGCCCTGGGGCCTTCACGAACGTCTCTGGCCGATCAAATACATCATCTTCCTCGCCCTGTTCGGTCTGTCGCTCTCCTCGGTTGCGCTTGCCGAGACCTTCGCGGAAGTCGAACCGTTCAAGACCGCGATCATCCTGAAATTCGCCCGCGGCTGGCCATTCGTCGCCTATGCGGGCGGCCTGCTCTTCATCGGCCTTTTCATCGAGCGCTTCTTCTGCCGCTACCTCTGCCCGCTCGGCGCCGCACTGGCGATCCCCGGCCGCGTCCGGACCTTCGAATGGCTGCGCCGCTGGAAGGAGTGCGGCTCGCCCTGTCAGCGCTGCGCCAAGGAATGTCCGGTGCAGTCGATCCATCCCGAGGGGCACATCAACGTCAACGAGTGCATCTACTGCATGCACTGCCAGGAGCTCTACTACGACGACCAGCGCTGCCCGCACATGATCCAGGTGCGGCTCAAGCGCGAGAAGTTCCAGGCCATGTCGTCGTCCTCGATGCGTGCCGGCGGAAGCGGACCGAAGACGGTCATCACGCACGCCGGCAAGCCGGTGCCGGTGCTCGCCACCGCGCAATCACAAGCTCTAACCAGCCGTTCAGACAAAGGAGACGAACATGGCAAGTGAGAAACATGACGACGACAAGTCGACGACGATCAGCCGCCGTCAGATCGTGGGAACAGCAGCGATCGGCGCCGCCGGCATCGCGGGTGGACTGAGCCTCGGCAGGGGTCTTGCGCCCGAACCGGCCGCGGCACAGACCAAGGCGGCGCCGGCGCGTGCCGGTGGCCTGAAGTCGGAGATCGCGCCCGGCGAGCTCGACGAATACTACGTCTTCTTCTCAAGCGGCCAGACCGGCGAAGTCCGCATCGTTGGTATGCCTTCGATGCGCGAGTTGATGCGCATTCCGGTATTCAACCGTTGCAGCGCGACTGGCTGGGGCCAGACCAATGAGAGCCGCAAGATCATGACGGAGGGCCTGCTGCCGGAGACCCGCGAGCGGCTGAAGAGCCGCCTCGGCATCTGGACGAACGGCGACTGCCACCATCCGCATATGTCGTTCACGGACGGAACCTATGACGGCCGCTACGTCTTCATCAACGACAAGGCAAATACCCGCCTCGCCCGCATTCGCACCGACATCATGAAGTGCGACAAGATCATCGAGCTTCCCAACCAGTACACGATCCACGGCATGCGCCCGCAGAAATATCCGCGCACCGGATATCTTTTCTGCAACGGCGAATACGAGGTGCCGCTGCCAAACGATGGCAAGGTGCTGGACGACAAGAGCAAATACTGGTCGATCTTCTCCGCCGTCGACGGCGACACCATGAAGGTCGCCTGGCAGGTGATGGTCGACGGCAACCTCGACAATACCGACTGCGACTACCAGGGCAAATATGCGTTCGCGACCTGCTACAACTCCGAGAAAGGCGTGACGCTCGCCGAAATGACCGCAAGCGAGCAAGACTGGGTCACTGTCTTCAACATCAAGCGAATCGAGGAGGCGGTCAAGAAAGGCGACTACAAGGAGATGAATGGTGTGCCCGTGATCGACGGGCGGCATGGTTCGCCTTACACGCGCTACATCCCTGTCTCCAACAGCCCGCACGGATTGAACACCGCACCTGACGGGATTCATGTCGTCGCCAACGGCAAGCTGGCTCCGACGGTGACCGTCCTCGACGTTCGCCTGCTCGACCAGCTATTCGATGACAAGATCAAGCCGCGCGATGTCGTGGTCGCCGAGCCCGAGCTCGGACTCGGCCCGCTGCATACGGCCTTCGACGGCAGAGGCAACGCCTACACGACCCTGTTTCTCGACAGTCAGGTGTGCAAGTGGAACATCGATCAAGCCAAGCGAGCGTTCAAGGGCGAGAAGGTCAACCCGATTGCCCAGAAGCTCGACGTCCACTATCAGCCAGGTCACAACCATGCCTCGATGGGCGAGACGAAGGAGGCTGACGGCAAATGGCTGCTGTCGCTGAACAAGTTCTCCAAGGATCGCTTCCTCAATGTCGGTCCGCTCAAGCCGGAGAACGATCAGCTCATCGACATCTCGGGCGACCGCATGCGCCTCGTCCATGACGGTCCGAGCTTCGCCGAACCCCATGATGCCGTGATCGTGCACCGTTCGAAGCTGGAAGGCCGCGTTCTCAGCATCTGGAAGCGCGACGATCCGTTCTTCGAGGAAGCGCGCAAGCAGGCGGCTGCCGACGGCGTCAAGCTCGAAAGCGACGCCAAGGTCGTCCGCGACGGCAACAAGGTGCGAGTCTACATGTATTCCGCCGCACCCGCCTTCGCACTGGACAAGTTCGAGGTCAATCAGGGCGACGAGGTGACCGTCTATATCACCAACATCGACGACGTCGAGGACCTCACCCATGGGTTCTGCATCGTCAACTATGGCATCAACATGGAGATCGACTCGCAGCAGACATCGTCGGTGACCTTCGTCGCCGACAAGCCGGGTGTCTATTGGTACTTCTGCACTTGGTTCTGCCACGCCATGCACATGGAAATGCGCGGGCGCATGTTGGTGCACCCGCGAAACGCGTGATGGTGGGGGCGCCACACCATATGGCGCGGTTCGGGCTGGCGGCACTTGCCGCTGCCAGCCTTGTCGCACGCGCATCGGCAGCGCAGCTCGCGGTTACACCGGAGCTGGGCGACCTGCAGGCGGTGCTCGACCAGGCGGCGGATGGCGATGAAGTGCGCCTCTCCGCCGGCACCTATCGCGGACCGTTGCGGATCGCCCACCGCATGACGCTTGCCGGCGAAAGCGGAGCCGTAGTCGCAGGATCTGGCCAGGGCAGCGTCGTGACGGTCACCGCCCCCGGCGCCGTGGTGCGCGGCATTGAAGTGCGCGGGTCCGGACGCTCGCTCGAGACGATGGACTCCGGCATTTTTGTCGAGCAATCCGCGCGCGACGCCGTCATCGAGGACAACCGCATCGAGGACAATCTGTTCGGCGTCTATGTGCACGGGGCTCCCGATGCCGTGGTTCGCCACAACCACATCACCGGCTTGCACCAGACGCGCATCAGCGAGGCCGGCAACGGCGTGTCGGTGTGGAATGCTCCCGGGGCCAAGGTGATCGACAACGAATTCCGCTACGGGCGCGACGGCATCTTCGTCATCTCGAGCCGCAACAATCTTTTCAGCGGCAACCGTTTCAGCAACCTGCGCTTCGCGATCCACTACATGTACGCCAATGACGGCGAGATCACGAACAACGTCTCGACCGGGAATACCATCGGCTTCGCCTTCATGTTCTCTAACCGGCTCGTGGTTCGGGACAATGTTTCCGAGCGCGATCGGGATCGAGGTATGCTGTTCAACGCTGCGAATGGTTCGAAAATCACAGGCAACACCGTGATTGGCGGATTGCAGCCGGCCGAACGCTGGGCGACATCAGACAGCCGTGCCGCGGAAGAAGGCATGTCGCAGATGGAAGCCGGCACCGCCGCGCAGGCAAGCCAGACCAAGGCTCCGCGCCTGGGTCCGGAAAAATGCGTATTCATCTACAACACCAACAACAACCGGCTCGAGAACAACTGGTTCGAAGGCTGTGAAATCGGCGTGCATTTCACTGCAGGTTCCGAAGGCAACGCCATCATCGACAATGCGTTCGTCAACAATTCCAACCAGGTCAAGTATGTCGGTACTCGCTATCTCGACTGGTCGAAGGGCGGGCGCGGCAATTATTGGAGCGACAACCCGGCTTTCGATCTCAACGGCGACGGTATTGCCGATACGGCGTATCGGCCTAACGACCTGATCGACCGGGTGTTGTGGACCGCGCCTGCGGCAAAAGTGTTGATCAACAGTCCCGCCGTGCAGGTGATCCGGTGGGCGCAGGGACAATTTCCCGCGCTGCTGCCCGGCGGCGTCGTCGACAGTCATCCGCTGATGTCGCCGCCGGCGCGCCGCAAGCTTGCGGAAGGGATTCGGCCATGACCACGGTGCGAATAACGGACGTCAGCAAACGGTATGGGCGGATCGATGCGGTGTCCGGCGCCTCGTTCGAGCTCGACCAAGGCGAAATGGTCGCCTTGATCGGTCACAACGGTGCCGGCAAGACCACGCTGATGAAGCTGATGCTGGGTTTGATTCATCCGACGCACGGCACCATCCGGGTCCTCGGCGAGAATCCCGCCGCAGGTCAGTTTTCGGCGCGGCGCCGGCTTGGCTACCTGCCGGAAAACGTTTCCTTCGATGCCACGCTAACCGGACGCGAGACGCAGCGCTTCTATGCTCGGCTGAAGCAGGAGCCGATCGCAAAGGCGGAGCAACTGCTTGATATCGTCGGGCTCGGCGCAGCCGTCGACCGGCGCGTCGGCACTTATTCGAAAGGCATGCGCCAGCGCCTCGGCCTGGCGCAAGCGTTGATCGGACGGCCGCAATTGCTGCTGCTCGACGAACCGACCACCGGTCTCGATCCGGAACTGCGCCAGACCTTCTATGAAGCGATCCAGCGGCTTGCTGCCGAAGGCACCACGGTTCTGCTCTGCTCGCACGCGCTGACCGAACTCGAGGAACGGGCGGGACGCGTGATCATCATGAACCGCGGGGTCAAGGTCGCCGATGGCTCGCTCGATGAGCTGAGGCGGCTGGCGCAACTGCCGACCCGGATCCGGCTCAAAATATCCGGCCTTGCTCAAGGCGAGGTACCCGCCTGGCTACCCGCATCCGCGCCATACCGGCGGCTCAACGGCCACGTTGTCGAGATCGATGCGGCACCGGAGCAAAAGATCGATCTGTTGCGGCGCGTGACTGCAGCCGATACCTCGGTCGAGGATATCGACGTGATGTCGCCGAGTCTCGACGAACTCTATGCGCATTTCCTGCGATCGGCGGAGCGGAAGCGATGAATGCCATTCTCACCATCACGGCCAAAGAAATCCGCCAGGCCGTGCGCAACCGCTGGGTGCTTGCCGCAACGCTGCTGCTGGCAGCGCTGGCGTTGTCGCTGACCTTCCTTGGCAGTGCGCCAAGCGGCAGCAATGTGGGCGCGCGTCCGCTCGATGTGATCATCGTCAGCCTTTCGAGCCTTACGATCTTCCTGGTGCCGCTGATTGCGCTCCTGATCGCGCACGATGCGATCGTCGGCGACATGGAACGTGGCACCATGCTCCTGCTCCTGAGCTACCCAGTCGCCCGCTGGCAGGTGCTGGTCGGGAAATTCTGCGGACATCTCGCCGTGCTCGCCTTCGCGACCTGCTTTGGCTATGGGGCTGCCGTCGCAGCCCTGTTGGCAACGGGCAGTGATATGGATCGCGAGGGGCTGGAGGCATTCATCGCCATGATCGCTTCCTCCGTACTGCTGGGAGCGGTCTTCATTGCAATCGGCTACTGGGTCAGCGCGCAGGTGCGCGACCGCGGCACCGCTGCTGGCGTCTGTATCGGCCTGTGGCTGTTGCTCGTGCTGGTTTACGACATGGCGTTGCTCGGCCTCCTCGTCCTGGACAAGGGTCAGAACATGTCGGGCCCTGTTCTCAACACCTTGCTCCTCCTCAATCCGACCGACATCTACAGACTCCTCAATTTGACCGGCTTTGCCAATGTCAGCGCATTCTCGGGCATGGCAGGGCTTGCCGGCAGCGCGACGTTGTCGGTCCGCGTCCTCGTGGCGGCGCTCGCGCTGTGGACACTTATTCCACTGACAGCCGCAAGCCTGTCGTTCTCCCGGAGGGAGCTATGAAGCGTATTGCTGTTGTCCACACGCTGCTCGCGCTGATCCTGCTCGCAGGCTGCAACGAAAAACAGCAGACCGCGCTCCCGCTGCCGCACGCGATGACGGCGGAGGCGATCGGCCGTTATTGCGGCATGAACGTGCTCGAGCACCCAGGGCCGAAGGGACAGATCCTGACCGCTGGCCTGATCGAACCGGTCTGGTTCTCCTCGGCGCGCGATGCCATCGCCTTCACGATGCTGCCGGACGAACCGAAGGACATCCAAGCCATCTACGTCTCCGACATGGCGAAGGCACCGAGCTGGGACAAGCCCGGCGCGGATAATTGGGTGGAGGCGCGAAAGGCGCTGTTCGTAATCGGCAGCCGCATCAAGGGCGGAATGGGCGGCGCCGAAGCTGTGCCGTTCTCGAACCGGGCCGCCGCGGAGAAGTTTGTCGCCGAGAATGGCGGACAGATCGTTGGTTTCACGGAGGTGCCGCGGGATTACGTGCTGGGATCGAACGAGTCCAGCGCGTCGACGGACGACAGACCATCCGCGCCTGGCTCGACGAATTGAGGAGAGGTTCATGGCCGCGATGCTATCGCGCCGCCGCTTTATCTGCATCACCGCCGCGGCGGCAGGCCTTTCCCTCGTTCCTTTCGGACGCGGGGCAAGGGCGGACGCCAACCTGCTCACCTGGCGCGGCACGATGCTCGGAGCCGTCGCCACCATGAAGATCCATCACGAGCACCCGCATGAAGCGGAACGCCTGATCGCGGCAGCCTGCTCGGAAGCGCGACGGCTCGAGCGGCTGTTCAGCCTTTATCGAGAAGACTCCGCCCTGGTCGAGCTGAACCGGACGGGCGTGCTGGTCGACCCTGCTGCAGAACTCGTCGAGCTCCTGGAAATCTCCTTGCGTTATGCCAAGCTGACGAACGGGGCGTTCGATCCAACTGTGCAGCCGCTATGGCGTCTCTATGCCGATCATTTCTCGCGCGCCCACGCCGATCCCAACGGCCCGGCCCTGGCCGACGTGCAGGCGGCCCTCGCAAATGTGGGCTACCGCCGGCTTCACGTCAGCCGCGACCGCATTTCGATGCCGCGCGGTGCTGCGATCACCCTGAACGGCATCGCGCAAGGCCATGTCACGGACAGGATCGTCGACCTCCTGCGCGCGCAAGGTATCGCGCGCAGTCTCGTCGACATGGGCGAGAGCCGCGCCATCGGACCGCGTCCGGATGGACAGCCTTGGGAAATCGGGATTGCCGACCCAGATTCGGTAGGCGTCACCGCGACGGTCATTCCGATCATCGACCGGGCGGTATCGACATCGGGCGGCTACGGCTTCTGTTTCGATGCCGATGGTCGCTTCAACCACCTGTTCGACCCGTCGAGCGGCGGGTGCGCCGGACGCTACCGCAGCGTGACCACGGTCTCCGCCGATGCGACCGCCGCCGATGCAATGTCCACCGCCTTCAGCCTCATGGCGGAGCCGCGCATCCAGTCACTGCTTATGCCCGCGCGGATCGAACGGGTACACCTCATCGATGCGCGCGGGCGTGCCTCTGATCTGGTCGCATAACGACCAGATGATGATCCAGCCCTTTCGCCCAGCCGGCGCCGCCGACCTGGAACTACGATCGGCGCCGCCGACCTGGAACTACGATAAGCTCGGCATCCGTCACAAGCCCTCCTCTTGCATGGTGGTTGCGGCCGATGCGTCGCGTTTATCTTGTTCTCGGTTTCATCTTCGTCGCCACCGGTTTTGTCGGTGCATTCTTGCCAGTGCTCCCGACAACGCCATTCCTCATTCTTGCCACGACCTGCTTCGCGCGATCCTCGCCGCGGCTTGAAAACTGGCTCCTCTCCCATCCTCGCTTCGGGCCGGCACTGCGTGCGTGGCATGAGCATGGCGCGATCCCCTCGCGAGCGAAGCTGCTGGCGCTTGCCGGCATGAGCCTCGGATTCCTGCTGTTCTGGATCGGAACCGCGCCTGGCCCGATCCTGATGGCAAGCGTCGGAGTGCTCATGCTTACGGGTCTGGTCTACGTCTTCACCAGACCGTCTCCTTGAACTTGAACAGGCTGGTTGCGGCGTTCCCCTAAGGACTGACGCAGAGCTATTTCTCTACCAGCGGACATTGGCTTTCGGAGAGCGGACGGAACGATTCCTCGCCGGACATCTCAGCCAACACCTGATAGAAATCGCCGCGATATTTGGATTCGGCGGGAGACTTCACCTTCATAAGGTAAGTCTTGTGCATCACACGGCCATCGACCCGGACTTCAACGTTCTTGTTATAGAAATCGTTCACTGGCATTTCCCGCATCTTCGCGGCGACCGCTCTGCCGTCATCGGTGCCGGCCGCCTGCACAGCCCTCAAATAGTGCATCACCGAGGCATAAGTGCCGGCGGTGATCAGATTTGGGATAAAGCCACCCGAGCGTTCCATAAAGCGCTTGGCCCAGGCCCGGGTCTCGTCGTTAGCATCCCAATAGAATGAGGTGGTCAGCGTCAGACCTTGAGCGACGTCGAGTCCAAGCCCCTCGATGTCGTTGATATAGATCACCAGACTCGCCAGGTTTTGCCCGGATTGGACGATACCGAATTCGCGAGCCTGTTTGATGGCGGTCAGCAGATCGGCGCCCGACATCGCCAGCCCGATTTCCTTGGCTTTCGACGCCTGCGCCTGCAAGAGGAATGAGGAGAAGTCCGGTGAGCCAAAGGGAAAACGTACGCTGCCGACTACCTTGCCGCCATTCGCCTCGACGAAGCGGCTCGCATCATTCTGAAGAGAATGACCGAAGGCATAGTCGCTGGTCAGGAAGAACCAGGAAGTGCCACCCTGCTTAGTCACTTGGCTGGCCGTGCCCTTGGCGAACGAGTATGTGTCATAGCTCCACTGCGTCGTGGTCGCCGAACAGGCCTTTCCCGTGAGCTCTGTGGTCGCTGCGCCCGAGATCAACAGGATCTTGTTGCGCGGACGCGCAATCTCTTGCGTCGCCAGCGCGACCGCCGAGCCGGCGACGTCCGTGATCGCATCGACGCCTTCAGTGTCAAACCACTTGCGACTTAAAGTAGAGGCGATGTCGGCCTTGTTCTGATGATCCGCGGTAACGACGACAATCGGCTTCCCCAGAACCTTCCCTCCGAAGTCATCAACGGCCATCTGTGTGGCCTCGACCGAATGCTTGCCGACGAGATACGCGAATCCGCCCGAATGGTCCGTCAACACCCCAATTTTGACCACGTCGTCGGAAACTTGCGCGTGCGCGGCGGCGCACGACGCCAGCACAGCAGCCACGGCCAATCCCAAGCTTGATGTCTTCACAATCGTTCTCCCCTCTGGAATTTTCGTTGTTGTCTACAGCTCAGACGGCCAGTGCGATCCCGTCGTGCCCGGGATCGGCTCCGCCGTCGAGCTTGTCGCCATCGATGCGGATGCCGTGGACGGCCGCGAATCCGAACGTGTACGGACTGCGGATCACCTCGTATCCCTCAGCCTCGAGCTGTCTGGTAGTACGATGGATGATCCGATTTGAGACATCGATCGCGTTGCTGGTTGCCGAGAACCGCGGCGCGCTCACCGCTTCGGTCATCGTCATGCCGAAATCGAGGACGTTGAGGATCGCTTGCAGCACGCCCATCGCAATCTGGGTGGCGCCCGGAGCGCCAATCACCAGGTAAGGCTTGCCATCACGAAGAATGATCGAAGGGCACACTGAAGTGAAGCGCGCCTTGCCGGGCGCAATGCTACCCGCCCGGTCCGGCCGCGGGTCGAACACGGCCATGCATCCGTTATAAAAGAAGCCAAGGCCGTCGGTGATCACGCCGGAAGGCATTCCCAGCGAATGAGTCATGGTCACGCAATTGCCGTCGCGGTCGATAACCGATACCTGGGTTGTATCCTTCGACGGAAATCCGGAATTGAGGCGCGGCACATCTGCTTTGATCCTGGCCGCGATGTCCTTCGCCATGGCCGCAGCATAGTCCTTCGACGCCAGGCGTGAGATGGGAACGTCGACGAAGCCAGGATCGCCCATGAAGTTATCTTTGTCGATGGTCGCGCGCTTCATGGCTTCGCATACGACGCGAAGATACTCGGCGCTGTTATGTCCTATATCCGCCAGGTCGAACCGCTCGAGCATATTGAGCATCTCGATGAGCATGAGGCCGCCGCCGGGCGGATTGTTGGTGGTGACTTCGTAGCCGCGATATGTACTTCGCAGCGGATCGAGCCATTTGGGCTGATATGATGCGAGATCCTCGGCGGTGATCAGGCCGCCGTGTTCCCGCATATCGCGTGCGACGCGCTGCGCGAGTTCACCCCTATAGAAAACGTCAGAGCCCCCCTCGGCAATGAGGCGGAGCGTTTTGGCATAGTCCGGATTGCGCACGAGATCACCCACGCGCTTCGGCGTGCCGTCGTCGCGACAATAGAGGCTTCGCCCGGATGGCGAGAACGCCAACCGCTCCGCGCCGGACGCACGCCCCATCGTGCCGGGATCGGACCAGAAAAACTCGACATGCGGACGCACCATCCAGCCGCGCTCAGCCCATTCGATAGCTGGAGCCACAATGTCGCGCCACGGCAGCACGCCGAATCTGGCGTGTGCCTCGAAATATGCTTTCAGCGACGCCGGAACACAGGTCGATTGATAACCGACGTCATTGACCTTGCCCTTGAGAATGAAACCATAGCCGTCCCGGGCCTCGCCTTCGATCAGGTGCGCCCACATGTCGGGTCGTGCAGCGGCGGGCGACGGGGCATGAAAGTCGAGATATTTGTGAAAGTTCTGCGCCGGGAAGTAGATGCCGGCACTTCCGAACCCGGCGATACCGGCCATCAGCGGGTCCACCACGCCCTGCACAAGCGCGCAGGCGATCGCTGCATCGATAGCGTTGCCGCCGGCATGCAGCATCATCGCCCCTGCCTCCGCCGCTTCGGCTTGTGCCGCGACGATCATCGCCTTCGCTTGGGGCATGCTTCCTCCGTTTCGCCTCGCTGGTTCGGCGGCAGCAGGGAACTACAGGCCGCGTCCAGCATTCGCATCATTGCCTACGGATTTGGCAAATAGTATTCATGCCTGTCCAATACTAAATGAGCTCAGATTGATAACCACGTGATATCAGTTCCCCAGATGATCCATCCCTCGCTTCACGCCAAGACGCAGTACTTCCTTGCTGTTGCGGAAACGCTGAGCTTCCGAAAAGCGGCTCAGATGTTGGGAATCGCTCAGCCGGCTCTCAGCCGCAGCATCCGACACCTCGAGAGGCAGTTCGGCTTTCCCCTGTTTGAGCGCTCGACGCGTCATGTGGCGCTAACCCCTGCCGGCGAAACCCTCTATCGCGAAGCGGCCGAAGCGATGCGACGGTTAACACGTGCTTTTGCGCGCGCCGGCGCTGTGGCGCAGGGTCTCAGCGGCACGGTGATGGTCGGCTACTCTACGTTCGCCGCAACCGGTCCAATGTCAGATGTCATCATCGAGTTCCGCAAGAAGTATCCGGAAGCGCAGGTCGGGCTACGATTGCTTGCGTCATCGGAGCAATCCGAAGCGCTGAATGAAGGCACTATCGACCTCGGCTTCATGATGTCCAATGTGTCGTCGGGTCCGCAGAAGAGCATCCCCATCTCGCGCGAACGGCTCATCGCGATTGTGCCCGCCAGTCACGCTTGGGCCAAGCAACGATCGATAACACTGCGACGCATGGCGATGGCACCGATCGTGATCGGTACCGCAAGTCGATGGCGCGGCTTCAGGATGCTTGTCGACGATATGACTGCCGCGAAGGGAGTGACATTGAACGTTGTCGAGGAGGCCGACGACTTGCCGGTGCTGCTTCAGCTCGTGCGATCGGGCTTCGGCTGCACGATTCTCGATGCCTCGTTCATTTCGACGCTCCCGCCGGGAATCAAGCCGCTCGAAATCAAAGATGCCAAAGCAACCCTGGATATCGCGCTGGCCTGGCGGGATGACAGCCTTTCCCCGCTGACCGCGCGGTTTATCGAGGTCGCGAGAGAACTGATCAAAAGCCCAAAGGGCTAACGGCTGCTACTCGAAAGCATTCACCCCAGGATCGCTCGTCGGCCATCGCCGAGAGGCGGGCCGACGAGCCTCCTGCAGATCACTTCGTCTCAATCTCATTGAAAGCGTCGCGTGCATTGCGGAATGCGTCTATGCCGGCGGGCACGCCGCAATAGACGGCGACCTGTAGCAATATTTCCTTGATCTCGTCCTTGGTCAGTCCATTCTTCAGGGCGCCCTTGACGTGAAGCTTCAGTTCATGCGGCCGATTGAGCGCGCCGAGCATGGCCAGGTTGACGATCGAGCGGGTACGCCGATCGAGTCCGGGCCGTGTCCACAGTGCGCCCCAGCAGAACTCGGTCGACCATTCCGCCATCGTCCGGGTGAATTCGTCGGCGCCCGCGATAGATTTGTTGACGTAGTCCTCGCCGAGTACTTCCTTGCGAACTTTGAGGCCCTTTTCGAACAACTCGCTTTTGCTCATGATCGTCCTTTCAGGTTTGGAGAGCGCAGCATCAATTCGGAGGTGTCATCGAGCACATCAATTTGCCAGACTGCCTCGATAACGCCGTCCGCGTCCCAATCGCTTCCGCCGGCCCGCACGCACGCGCGCAATTTGGCTTCGATGTCGCGATCGGTGAGCGGATCGGCCAGACTGCCCCGTGGCGACGTGACGGTCTCAGTGAAGACTTCGCCGGTCACGAGGCGCACACTCACCCGCGCAGCGCCATCGGGCATCGTGTCGTCAAGATCAGCCCTCACCTTCTGCCGCAACTGCACGACGTCAGGTTGGAACACTGTCTTGTGCGCAAATTCGCCAATGCCGGCCGCGCCGATGAGTAAGCCGCATGCCGCGCAATGATGGATACTCACGCGCGCATCGCGCTCGTTATGCACTGGCCGATCGCCGCGCGCCAGCAACAATGCGGAGCCCTGCACCGTCACAGAATCGATTTGATCGGTTCGCTTGCCGATCCGATCGCGAAGACGGAAGCAAGCGTCGATAACGGCATGGAACACGATGCCGGCTGGATAGGGCTTGTAGGTATTTCTTGCGATCTCCCAGGTGTTGCCGAGGCCGCCGAGCAGACGGTCGAGATCGGCTTCGTCGCCCATGGTGCGCGCCCATCCGAGCGGCCCTTCGATGGCACGGGGCGCGGCCGCATACCCCTGCTCCGCAAACAGTGCGGCAAAAAGCCCGTTCCGCGCGGCATTGCCGACGCTCACATTCTTGGCGGCGGTCGGCAGGTTCTCGACATTGCCCGCCGATTGGCTCGCGGCAATCCCGATCGCGTTTGCAATACCCTCTGCTGGTAGTCCCAGCAGCTTTGCGCAAGCGGTCGCCGCGCCGAATATCCCGCAGGTCGAGGTGATATGCCAACCACGCGCATAGTGGCGCGGCGAGACCGCATTGCCAATGCGGCACTCGACCTCGACACCGAGGATGAATGCAGTCAACACATCGCGTCCCGGCAACCGGCGCGCTTGTCCAAGTGCCAGCACCGGAGCCGCGACTGGCGCAGCCGGATGAATGATCGTTTCGGGATGGGTGTCATCGAAGTCGAGCAGGTTGGCGGAGATGGCATTGATGAATGACGCACACAGGGCATCGAGCCACTCGGAACGACCGATGATCATCGAGGTCTGAGGACCGCTGAACGGCGACAATGTGCGCAACGCGATCGTCACCGCCGGATCGTGGGCCGAACCCAGTGCGGTCGCGAAGAAATTGAGAATTGCCCGCTTCGCATCATGACCTTGCTCCGCGACATCCGCCCATGATGTGGCGGCGACAAATTCGGCGAGCGTCCGGCTGACGCTTGAAACCTTCTCTTGTGGCACCTGAGCGCATTCCTCGTCTTTCCGAAACCTTAAGCCGACCCGCGGCCAACTGTCGACCACAAAATGTTCTGCTTGACAGATTGACTGACAATCCGAACAGTTGGGACCGCGGGTGCAGAAACCGCTGCCTCGACGACGACAAGCGGCGATAACAACAAGAGCGCGTTCATCCTGGAAACGCGCGACACGGGAGTGAACGATGGCCGGAGAGACGCTCGGCGTCATTGGTGCGGGCCGCATGGGCGGCCCCATGGCAGGACGATTGATGGACGCCGGTTATTCGCTGGTCGTCTATGACACACAGCGCGAGGCGACCGAACCGCTGGTCAAGCGCGGTGCCCACATGGCGAAATCGCCGGCCGATGTCGCCTCTCGCGCGGATATCGTGCTGGCCAGCCTACCCACTCCCGACATTGTGAAGGCGGTCGCGCTCGGTCCGGATGGGATCAGCAGCGGGAGCCGCGCGCGAATCGTGATCGATCTCTCGACCACCGGCCCGGGCGTAGCCAAGCTCGTGGCAGAGGGTCTGAAAGCAAAAGGCATGACACTGGTCGACGCGCCCGTGAGTGGCGGCATCAAGGGTGCCGTCAACGGCACGCTGGCGGTGATGGTGTCGTGCCCGCAGACGACCTATGAGACTGTCCAGCCGATCCTGAAGAATTTCGGCAAGCTGTTCTACACCGGCGACAAGCCCGGCGTGGCGCAGACAGCCAAGCTCGCCAACAATCTGATGGCAGCGGCGGCTCTGGTGATCACATCCGAAGCGGTGGCGATGGGCGTGAAGGGTGGCGTCAACGCCAAGGTCCTGATTGATATCATCAACGCCAGCAGCGGTCGCAACAGCGCGTCCGAAGACAAGTTCCCGCGTTCAGTACTGCCCGGCACCTTCGATTTCGGCTTCACCACCGGCCTCTCCTACAAGGACGTCCGGCTGTGCGTCGATGAGGCCGAAGCCATGGGTGTGCCCATGGTGTGCGGCGCTGTGGTGCGGCAAATGCTGGCGATTACCAACGCCAAATATGGCGCCGCATCCGATTTCACCTCGATCGCCAAGGTAGTCGAGGAATGGGCCGGAGTGCAGATGCGCGGCTGATCATAACGCTTCAGGGGAGCAGCGATTGCGATGACGATCGGCCCGACCGGATCCGGCAAGGCATCGCTCGCGCGGCAGATGGCGCGATCCGCGCTTGCCGTCGATCTCGGGGATTTCGGCCCTGAGGTGATCGCGAAGGCAAAGCTCTGCCTGCTCGATTTCCTGTCCTGCGCCTTCGAAGCAGGCACTCATCCCTGGAGCCGTCAGGCTGTCACGATCGCGCACGCCACCGGCGACGGCGCAACCATCATCGGAACCTCGCGGCTTGCCGCGCCGACTGAGGCCGCATTCGCCAACGCCGTGATGGGGCACGGTCTGGTGCGCGAAGACATGCATGCCGCCAGCATATCGCATCATGGCGTCGTGATCTGGCCAACCCTGCTCGCGCTATCGGAGCAGGCACCGTTGCGTGGCGCCCCCCTGCTCACCGCCGCCATCATCGGTTACGAGACCGGTGCGCGGATCGGTCGCGCGCTCCTTACGTCCGACCTCGCACGCCTGTACCGCCCGACAGGGCTGGTTGCGCCGCTTGGTGCGGCGCTGGCCGGAAGCTTTGCACTCGGACTATCCGAGGACGCCGCGACCAGCGCCATGGCGATCGCCGCCAACACCTCAAGCGGCCTGAACCAGTGGCCGCACACGGGCGCCTCGGACATGTATTTTCATCCCGGCTTTGCTGCGAGCAATGCGATCAAGGCAATAGGCCTCGCCGCAGCCGGCGCATTCGGGTCGGAGACGATCCTCGAAGGCGAAGCCGGCCTGTTCGCGGCCTATCGGCGCGAGACAGCGCCCGTCAGCATCGAACTCTTCGCAGGCGGCGAGTGCGAGATCATGGCCGTCTACAACAAGCCGGCGCCCGCCTGCAACTTCGCCCAAACCGCAGCACAGGCAGCGCTCCGAGCTTCGCACGAGCTCGCCAGCATGGATGACGTTGATCGTATCGTCATTCGCGCTCCCGATGCCGCCGTTCGCTATCCGGGATGCGACTCGAATGGGCCCTACCGGAACACGCTCCAGGCGAAGATGAGCATTCCGTTCACCGTCGCAGCAGTGCTCGCGCGAGGCGAGATCGAGGAAGAGAACTACGCGGAGCTGGACGATCCCGAAATCCTCCGCCTCATTGCGGCATCCAGCCTGCAGAGTGATCCCGGCTTCACCGCTTCCTTCCCCGGCAAGCAAAGCGCGGAAGTGACTGTGTTACTGCGTGACGGAAGGACGATCAGACACGCCCTGGCCGATGTCGTTCCGGCAACGCCTACAGACATTCGCGCACGCTATCGGACTGCGGCAACGCGCGTCATCGGCGAAGACCGCGCACAACGCCTCGAACAACTCATCGATGGCTGCGAGCAGCTTGGCGATGCCAGTGTGATCGCGGCGCAATGCCGGCTGGAATCGCCGGAGCGGATTTTGCGATCGGCATCATAGAAAACGCCAGACATTGCGGAGGTGAAATGGCGGACCGGGAGACCAGCGTTGCAGCGACGACCGCGAAGGATCGCCGGCAAATCGGCCTTGTCTCTGCACCGCGGAGACCTCGCTGATGGAAGGATTTCTGCAAGCCCTCGCCGCAGGCCTGCTGATCGGTGCGGTCTACGGCCTGATGTGCGTCGGACTTGGCCTGATCTTCGGCGTCATGCGGGTCATCAACTTCGCCCATGGCGATTTCATGATGCTTGGCATGTATGTCGCCTTCTACCTGTTCACCGCCGCTGGCGTCCAGGCCGTCTTCGGCAATGCTGTCGGGCCGTTCATCGCGATCCTGCTGGCTGGTCCGGTGCTCGCGCTGTTCGGCTATTTCGTTCACCTTACGCTGATTTCGCATGTGTCGGGCACGCGCACCGCTTCGCTCGAGGGTGAAGGTCACTACGCCCAACTCATCCTGACGCTCGGCATTGCGCTGATTCTCCAGAATGGCGGCCTCATCATCTTCGGATCGGTGCTGGCTTCAATCCGCACGCCACTGTCGAGTTCGGCCTGGGAACTCGGCCCATTCTTCGACATGAGCATCTTCATCAACAAGGCGCGCGGCATCGACGCCGTCGTCTCGCTGTTGATCATGACGCTGCTGTCGCTGTTGATCACGCGGTCTCGGATCGGCAAATCGCTTCGTGCCGCCGCCGACAATCCAACCGCCGCGACCTATATGGGCATTGATGTCGACCGTGCCCACCGCACCGCCTTCGCGCTCGGCTCCGGCATCACGGCCATTGCCGGCGGCCTGCTCGCCACCAACTATCCGTTCCATCCCTTTGTCGGGCTCGACTACGTCATCGTCATGTATGCCGGCGTCGTTCTCGGTGGCATGGGCAGCATCATCGGCGCCTTCTGGGGCGGCATGACGATCGGGCTGGTCCAGCAGATGTCGACACTGATCTTGCCGACGCAGTTGCAGAACGCAGCGATTTTTGTCGTGTTCCTCCTCATCATTTTCTTCCGTCCGCAAGGCTTCTTCGGGCGCATGGTCGAGAGGACATGACCGTGCCCCAATTGCGCTTGCTGGTCCCTGCCCTCGTCTTCACGATCGCTTATGCGGCGATCTCGCTCGGCGTCACCAACTCGTACTATCAACTGGTTCTGACGCTGGTTCCGGTGTGGGCGGTCTTCGGGCTGTCCTGGAATCTGCTGAGCGGATACACCGGACTGATCTCGTTCGGGCACGCAGCCTTTTTCGGGATCGGCGCCTATACGACAGCGCTCGGACAAATCTACTTCGACCTGTCGCCTTGGCTCCTGATTCCGGTCGCCGCAATGCTTGGCGGCATTGCCGGGCTGCTGATCGGATTTCCGACTTTTCGCCTGCAGGGCCACTATTTCGCGTTGGCGATGTTGGCCTATCCGCTCGCCATTCTCTACGTGTTCGAGTGGCTCGGCTTCCAGGAAGTCACGCTCCCGATCAAGCGCGACGCCCCGATCGCCTATATGCAGTTTGCCGATCCCCGGCTCTACACCTTACTGGCGCTGGCGATCATGCTTGCCACGATCCTGCTGACGCGCCTCATCGAACGTTCCCGCTTTGGCATGGCGCTGCTGGCAATCAAGCAGAACGAGGCCGCAGCCGAAGCCGCCGGCATTAATACGCTGGCTTGGAAGCTGCGTGCGATCACGCTCAGCGGCGCGATAGCCGCCGCCATCGGCGCATTCTATGCGCAGGTGCTGCTGGTGGTCACCCCGCAATCGGTGTTCGGCATGCTGGTGTCGGCGCAGGCGCTGACGGTCGCCATGTTCGGCGGCGTCGGCACGGTCTGGGGACCAGTTATCGGATCCGTGATCCTGATCCCGCTTGCCGAGATCCTGCATGCCGAGGCTGGCGCACGCTTCCCTGGCATTCAGGGCGTGATCTTCGGATTTGCCATCGTCTGCGTCATCCTGGTCGCTCCGGAAGGATTATTCTGGAAGTTGCGAGATCTCCTGCGCAAGCGGCTTGCACCAAAGGCAGCCGCGACGCTGGATGATTCGCAGGCCCCGGCAACAACCGTGACGGCGTCGCGGCCGGCTCGACAGCGCGCCGCAAACGGCGAAGTTGTGCTCGAGGTCCGGAACCTCTCGCGCTCTTTCGGCGGCTTGAAAGCCGTCCAGGACGTCAGCTTCAAACTGCACAAGAACGAAATCCTCGGCATCATCGGCCCGAACGGCGCCGGCAAGACGACGCTGTTCAATCTCCTGAACGGCTTCCTGCGACCGAACCAGGGCGAAGTGTTGATTGACGGCCGCAACATGTCCGGCGAGCGGCCGCATACCATCTGCGAGGCCGGCATCGGCCGCACCTTCCAGGTCATGCGTCCATTCCTGCGCATGTCGATCCTCGACAACGTCGTGGTCGGCGCCTATGTGCGCGCACGGACTGACGAAGAGGCGCGAAAGCTTGCCGCTGACGCGATAGCGCGCGTCGGCCTCGCCGCGGTGGCAGACCGCGTCGCCGGCGAGCTCTCGACCAAGGAACTGCGACTGATGGAGCTCGCTCGCGCGCTCGCAGGGCAGCCGCGCATCCTGTTGCTCGACGAGACGCTCGCGGGCCTGGGCCATGGCGAGGCGGACGAGGTCGTCGCCGTGATCCAGCAGCTTGCCCGCGATGGCATGACGATCGCCATCATCGAGCACACGATGCAGGCGATGGTTCGCCTGGTCGACAGCTTCCTCGTACTCGACCATGGCGCCGTCATCACCGAGGGCGAGCCGGAGGTGGTCACGCGCGACGGCCGCGTGATCGAGGCCTATCTCGGCAAGAAGTGGATGGCCCATGCTCCGCATTGAGGGATTGAGCGCGGGCTATTCGGCAAAGCCCGTCCTGAACGGCGTATCCATCAATATCGATGCAGGTCAGTTCGTCGCCATCGTCGGACCGAACGGCGCCGGTAAGACGACCCTGTTCAAGACCATTTCTGGCATCCTGAAGCCGAGCGGGGGCGGAATCTCCTTTAATGGTGTCGATCTCCTCGCGGTACCGCCTGCGCAGCGGGCCCACCTTGGTATCGCCCACGTCCCCGAAGGCCGGCAGGTTTTCCCTTCGCTGACCGTGATGGAGAACCTGGACATGGGCGCGATGACCGAGAGCGGCCGGCGCGACTGGGCGGCGAATATCGAGCGCATCTTCGCGTGGCTGCCGGTGCTCGCGGAACGCCGCGGCCAATTCGCGGGCACCCTGTCCGGCGGCCAGCAGCAGATGCTCGCGATCGGGCGCGGGCTCGCTTCCTCGCCAAAACTGCTGATGCTGGATGAGCCCTCGATGGGGCTTGCACCATCGACCGCCGATTTCATCTTCGAGCGGCTGATCGAGATCCGCCGCCAGTCCGGCCTGACCATGTTGCTGGTCGAGCAGCGCGTGGCGGAGGCGCTCGAGTCCGCGGATCACGGCTATGTCCTCGAGGCCGGACGCGTCGTGCTCGAAGGCAACAACGAAACCCTGCGCGCCGACGATCGCGTGCGCAAGGCCTATCTCGGCATGTGACGAGCCAACGAACAATGGAGAGCGAGAACAAGATGAACAAGACGACCAAGGGATTGACCCGCCGTAGCGTGCTGTCGGCTGCCGCCGCCGTCGGTCTCACGCGGGTGGCGCGCGCACAGCAACCGGCTGAGGTCAAGGTCGGCCTGATCGTACCGTTGTCCGGCATCTATACCCGACCGGGCCAGGTGATGAAGATGGGCGCCGAGATGGGCATCGAGCACATCAATGCGCAGGGCGGTGTCAAGGCGCTTGGCGGCGCGAAGCTGAAGCTGGTCGTGATCGACTGCGGCGATACCACCGAGAAAGCCAAGAACGCAGCGCAGCGCATGGTGGCGCAGGAGCCCGACCTTGTCGCCGCCACCGGCGCCTATCTCTCCTCTTTCACTTTGGCGGTCACCGAGGTAACCGAGCGCGCTGAATTGCCGGTGCTGACGTTGTCCTATTCGGATCTGCTGACCGACCGCGGCTTCAAATACATCTTCCAGACCGCGGCAACCGCAAGCCGTCAATCCGAACTCGGATTGCCGACGCTGATGAAACTGGCCGAAGCTGCATCCGGCAAGCGGCCGAAAACCGTGGCGATGTTGATGGACAACACCGCGACCTCGGTCGCAACCGCCAAGGCGCTCAAGGAAAAACTGTTCGCGCAGGAAGGACTGCAGCTCGTCGTCGAGGAAGTCTGGACGCCACCCCTGTCCGATGCGACTCCTCTGATCCAGAAGGTCCGCTCCGCGAAGCCGGACCTGCCTGCTCTTCATGCCCAACGCTGTATCCGACGCGAAGCTCGGGCTTGAGAAAATCAGCGAATTCGGCCTCGGCCAGGGCAAGGTCCCGACCGTCTCCTTCAGCATCACCATCGCAGAACCGGACATGCTGCAAAGCGTCAGCCCCGACGTCGTGCAGGGCATCATGACGATCGTCGCAAACTGGGGGTCGAAGGGTCATGAGGATCTGATCGCGGAGCTCAAGGCCAAATACAAGGAGCCCTGGATGACACAGAATGTCATCTCGACCTATGGCGACATGTGGCTGATGAAGGAAGCGCTGGAGAAGGCCGGCAAGGCTGATCGCCAGGCCGTGGCGCAGGCCTTCCGCACCGTGGATGCCGGCCCGTCGAAATACTATCCGGGCGGCCAGCTCAAATTCGACGAGAAGGGCCGCCGAGTCGGCGCCGGCGTCGTCATCGTGCAGTGGCAATCGGGCGTGCCTGTCACCGTCTATCCGCCCGAACTCGCGCAATCGCAGCCGTTCTGGCCGAAGAAATCCTGATGGCAGCCTCGTGACCATTCGCGGAGGAGAATCGTCATGACTGGGAAGAACCGAACCGCAGTGACGCGGCGAACGCTGCTTGTGGGCGCGTCCAGCACGCTGATCCCATCCCGCGCGTGGGCACAGCAGCCCTCGGAAGTGAAGGTCGGCTTGCTGGTGCCGATCTCCGGGCTCTATGCGCGCCCGGGGACGGTCATGAGTGAAGGCGCCGAAATGGCTGTCGATCACATCAATGCTCAAGGCGGCATTAAGGCGCTCGGCGGCGCCAAGCTGAAACTGCTGGTGCTGGATTCCGGCGACACCACGGAAAAGGCCAAGAATGCCGCCCAGCGCATGGTCGCGCAGGAGCCCGACCTGGTCGCGGCGAGCGGCGCCTATCTCTCCTCGTTCACGCTCGCCGTCACCGAGGTCACCGAGCGCGCCAACCTGCCCGTCCTCACTCTCTCCTACTCGGACCTGATCACCGATCGCGGCTTCAAATACGTTTTCCAGACCTCGGCAACGGCGGGCTCGCAGGCTCGTCAGGCGTTGCCGCAGATCATCAAGCTGGCGGAGACGGCTTCCGGCAAGCGGCCGAAGACGGTTGCGATCCTCACCGACAATACGGCGGCGTCCACCGCATCCGCGAAATCGATGCGCGAGAGCCTTTTGGCGGAAAACCAGTTGCAGTTGATCGTCGATGAGACGTTCACGCCGCGCTGGTGCAGAAGATTCGCTCCGCGAAACCCGATCTTCTCTTCTTCCTGCCGACGGTGATTTCGGACGCGAAACTGCTGCTGGAAAAGATGAACGAATTCGGTCTCGGCCAGGGCAAGGTACCGACTATCTCGTTCGGCATCGCGATCGCCGAACCGGACATGCTGCAGACCGTCAGCCCCGAGCTGCTTCAGGGTGTCCTGACCTGCGTCGCAAGCTGGGGCGCCAAGGGACACGAGGCGCTGATCGCCGAGCTGAAGATCCGCTACAAAGAGCCGTGGATGACGCAGAACGCGATCTCCACGTATGGCGACATGTGGGTGATCAAGGATGCGCTAGAGAAGGCCGGCAAGGCCGACCGCGTTGCCGTCGCCGAAGCCCTGCGCAGCATGGATGCCGGTCCCTCGAAATACTACCCGCTGGGTGAGATCAAGTTCGACGAGAAGGGCCGTCGCGTCGGCGCCGGCATGACCATCGTGCAGTGGCAGTCTGGTGTGCCAGTGACGGTGTTCCCGCCCGAGCTCGCGCTGGCGCAGCCGTTCTGGCCGAAGAGCTGACAACGCCACCCGCAGTGACGCCGAACTCGACAAGAAATAGGGAACCGCCGCGCTATGAAGGACAAATGGGCACTCGTAACCGGGGCGACCGCCGGCCTGGGATTGGCGGTGGCGGAAAGCCTTGCCGGCGCGGGGGCCAATATCGTCCTGCATGATCTCATCGTGCCGAACGAATCCGCGGACCGGTTGCGCGCCCGGTTCGGCGTCGAAGTGATCGCTGCGGGAGCCGACCTGTCACAGCGCTCCGCCATCGAGGCCATGCTGGCCGACCTGCTTCGTCGCTGCGGCGCGATCGATATCCTCGTCAACAATGCCGTGGTCCGGCATTTCGCGGCAGTCGAGCGCTTTCCGCCGGATCAATGGGAGCGCGCGCTGGCGGTGAACGTGTCCGCGCCCTTCCATTTGATCCGCCTCGCACTGCCCGCCATGAAGCAGCGCGGGTGGGGCCGCATCATCAACATGGCCTCCATCTATTCGACCCGAGCAGTCGAAGGTCGCATCGACTACGTCACCACCAAGACGGCGATCCTCGGCATCACCCGCGCCGTAGCGCTGGAGACCGCGCGCACCGGAATCACCTGCAATGCGGTCGCCCCGGGGACGCTGCCGACCCCCGCCATCCAGAGCAAGATCGCTTCCATTGCGACCAAGGATGGCGAGACGGTGGACCGCGCGACAGAAAAATATCTCTCGGAGCGCCAGCCCTCCGGCCGGTTCATCGGGATGGAAGCCGTTGGCGCCCTGGTGGTGTTCCTCTGCAGCGCTGCCGCGCAGGACATCACCGGGGCCAGCCTGCCGATCGACGGAGGCTGGTCGATCGCATGAACAAACCGATCTCGAGAGAGCGACAAATGCTGATTCTGCCGGTAAATCGCTGGTGAACCCGCGATAGAACGAAGGCATCTCGCAAATGGACCGACGCGCCGAACTGCAGTCCACGCTTCGCATCGAAGACGTCCCGACCGTCAGGAAGATGGTCGCACAAAAGCTGCGCGAGGCGATAATGTCCGGCACGCTCAAACCCGGCCAGCGGCTGGTCGAGCGCGAGCTGTGCGAGATGATGGGCGTCAGCCGCCCCTCGATCCGGGAAGCGCTGCGGCTGCTGGAGGCTGACGGGCTGGTCAACACCATCCCCCACCGCGGCCCGGTGGTCAGCCGGATCAGCCTCGAGGAGGCCCGGCAGCTCTATGCCGCCCGTGCGGTGCTGGAGGGATTTGCAGGCCGCGAATGCGCCCGTCTGCACGATCCCGAAGTGGTGCGCCGGATCGGCGATGCTTTGACCCGGCTGAAGACGGCGGCCGCGAAACAGGACCTCACCGGGTGTCTCGAGGCCAAGACCGACTTCTACGGCGCGCTGATCGGCGGCTGCCGCAACGCCTTTATCGAGCGCATGCTCAAGCCGTTGCATGACCGGATCACGCTGCTGCGGATCACCTCGATGTCGCAGCCGAAGCGGATCAACAAGAGCTTGCGCGAGGTCACGGCGATCTGGCGCGCGATCCAGAGCGGAGACGAGGAACTCGCCGAACGCTGCTGCGTCGATCATGTCAAGGCGGCGGCTGTCGCCGCGCTCGACATGATCGAGCGGACATCGGCCAAGGAAATGACGCTTCCCGACCCATAGGCGAAGCGCAAAGGGAGGGAGTGCGTGATGATGTCTTTGGTACGATCGCTGATCCTGCTTCTGCTGCTGTCACCATGCGCGACGGCATTCGCGCAGGACTATCCCTCCCGCCCGATCACCATGATCGTGCCCTTCTCGGCCGGCGGTCCTGGTGACGTGATTGCGCGAATTCTCGGCAGCGCAATGAGCGCGACACTGAAGCAGTCGATCGTCATCGAGAATGTGGTCGGCGCCGGTGGCACGCTGGGCACTAACCGTGTCGCCAAGGCGCCGCCTGACGGCTATACGCTGCTGCTGATGCATGTCGGTCAGGCGACCGCTCCGTCGCTCTACGCCAAGCTTCCGTTCGATCCGGTCGGCGACTTCGCCATGATCGGCCTCGTCACCGACGTGCCGATGATCCTGGTCGCGCGGCCGAACTTTCCCGCCAAGGATCTGAAGGAATTGGTCGGGCGGATTCGCAGCGACGGCGACAAGATGACGTTCGGCAATGTTGGCCTCGGCTCCGCCTCGCAACTCTGCGGCCTGATGTTCATGAGCACGACCGACACCAAGCTCACGTCCGTCTATTACAAGGGCGATGGGCCAGCGCTCAACGACGTCATCGCCGGCCATATCGATGTCTATTGCGATCCGGCTACAGGGCCGACGCCCTATATCCAGTCTGGCACCATCAAGGGCTATGCGATCACCAGCAAGAAACGCGTCGCGACGCTGCCGGACGTTCCGACTTCGGCGGAAGCCGGCATTCCCGCGTTCGATGTGACCACCTGGTATGCCCTCTATGCGCCCCGCAACACTCCGAAGCCGGTGGTCGACGTGCTGGTCAGCGCCCTGCAGACGGCCCTCAAGGACCCGCCACTCGTCAGCCGCTTTGCTGAGCTCAGCATGACCCCGGTCGAAACCGAACGCGCAACTCCCGAAGCGCTCGAAGCTTTCCTGAAGGCCGAGATCGACAAATGGGCGCGGATCATCAAGGCTGCGGGAATCGAGCCACAATAGGACACTTCCGCTCACGAGGCGGGAATTGCGAGGCGCTCGATGGTTTGGATGTGACGGGCGAGCAGACCACAGGCCTGATCGAGATTGCGCGCTCGCAGCGCTTGCAGGATCAAGCGATGATCCTGATTGGACCGCGGTCGCCAGCCGGCATTACGCGCCATTGCGAACACCAAGCGCGAATTTGCAAGCTGCAAACCGTCGAGGCTGGCGAGCAGTCGCGGCATCGCACAGGGCGCCACCAGCGCGTGGTGAAAGGCGCGGTTGGCAGCCTCAAAGTCCTGGATCGTCTCAGCGTTGTCTCCCTCAATCAGCGCCAATTCGATTCGCGCCAAATGAGCTGACGTCAGTTTCGGCGCGGCGTTCCGCAACGCGACGACTTCGAGCGCTGCACGCATCTCGGCAATTTCCTTCACCGAGTTGGTATCGAGCGGCGCAACGCGCACACCGCGACGGGGCACAGCGACAACAAGATGTTGAGCTTCCAGTTGCCGAAACGCCTCGCGTACCGGGACGTGGCTTGAACTGAATTCCCGCGCAATGTGGTCCTGCCGGAGCGGCGCATCCGGCTGCAATGCGCCGCTGATAATGCGCGCCCCGATTGACTCGGCAATGCGCCCCGCTGTCGTCGTGTTCTCGCCGGCCATCATAGATTATCTATCATAAAAACGAGTGCATTTGCGTACGGCCTCGGCTAGCGTTGGTCCCAAGGCACAAATCATAGATAATGACCGAAATTATCTATGATAAAGTTCGAGAGAGGGCAAGTCTTATGGTTCATGCCGTGGAGGCGAAAGGGAACAACAGCCGCAACATCGAGGCGGTCCGCACCGACTGGGACCGCGCAGAGGCCGAAGCGCTCTACGCCCTTCCCTTTCCCGACCTGATCTTTCGTGCCCAGAGCATTCATCGCAAGCATTTCGATCCGAACCATGTCGAAACGGCGAGCCTGCTCAGCATCAAGACTGGCGGCTGTCCGGAAGACTGCGGCTACTGCTCACAGAGCGCACATTACGACACCGGCCTGAAGGCCACGCGCCTGATGGACCACGCGGATGTGATCGCAACCGCTGAGCGCGCCAAGGACGCCGGCGCCACCCGCTTCTGCATGGCCGCCGCCTGGCGCAATCCGAAAGACCGCGACCTCGAGAAGGTCTGCGATATGGTCAGCGCGGTGAAAGGCCTCGGCATGGAGACCTGCGTCACGCTCGGCATGCTGACGCCGGGCCAGGCCGCGCGGCTCGCCGAAGCCGGGCTCGACTTCTACAATCACAATGTCGACACGTCGCCCGAGTTCTACGACAAGATCATCACCACCCGCACCCTGCAGGATCGCATCGATACGCTGACACACGCGCGCGACGCCGGCATCAAGGTCTGTTGTGGCGGCATCATCGGCATGGGTGAACGCGTTGATGACCGGCTGGGTATGCTGGTTCTGCTCGCCAATCTGCCTGTTCATCCGGAGAGCGTGCCGATCAACCTCTGGAACGAGGTCAAGGGCGTCCCGGTCAACGACATCGCCGAGCGACCCGATCCGATCGCGCTGGTGCGGCTGATCTCGGTCGCCCGTATCCTGATGCCGAAGAGCGTGGTGCGGCTCTCCGCTGGACGACAGTACATGACCGACGAGCTGCAGGCACTCTGTTTCCTCGCCGGCGCTAACTCGATCTTCATCGGCGACGTCCTCCTGACCACCAAGAACCCGCAGCGCGATCGCGATGCGAAGTTGCTGCAGCGGCTCGGCATGACATCCCGGCTTGGCCAGAGCCACGTCGCTTAGTCTGCTGTCAACTCGCCCAACTGATTGCTTGTCCGGGACTCGAGGCAATGAACGCAATCCATACGGACAAGACTGTCAGCTATCACACCGCCTTGCAGGCCTTGAAGGACGATGACCGGCTGCGCGGCCTCAAGCCGCGTGCAGGTATCGATTTCGTGTCGAACGACTATCTTGCACTGGCGAGCGCGCCGCGCATGAGGAACGCCGTCGCAGCCGCACTCGAGGCAGGCACACCGATCGGAAGCGGCGGGTCACGGCTTCTGCGCGGAAATTGCGAGGAGCATGAACAGCTCGAGGCAGAGGCTGCCAGGTTCTTCGGAGCCGAGACGACGCTATTTTTCGGCGGCGGATATCTGGCAAACCTTGCGCTTCTGACAACGTTGCCGCAACGAGGCGACCTTCTCGTCCTCGATTCTCTCGTTCACGCGAGTATTCATGAAGGAGCACGCTCTGGCCGGGCCGGATTTTGCGAAAGCGCCCACAATGATCCGCAATCGATTGAAGACAGGATTCGCGACTGGCGGGCAAAAGGCGGAACAGGCCGCGTTTGGATCGTGGTCGAAAGCATCTACAGCATGGACGGCGATTTCGCGCCGCTTGCGGAACTCGTCGCGATAGCAGACCAGTACGATGCATTCCTGATCGTGGATGAGGCTCATGCCACCGGCGTCTACGGTGCGCAGGGTCGAGGACTGACCGCCCCCTATGAGGGGCGCGAAAACCTGATCGTCATTCATACCTGCGGCAAGGCACTGGGTGCAGCCGGAGCAATCGTCACTTTGACCCGCGTGCTGCGCGACTTCATGGTCAATCGTTGCCGTCCGTTTATCTTCGCTACCGCTCCGTCACCCCTGATGGCTGTTGCTGTGCAGGAGGCGCTATCAATCCTGCAGCAGGAACCTGACCGGCAGCAACGTCTGGCCAGCCTGGTCGCGTTCACGCATCGAGAGCTCGCCGTGCGCGGCAGCCGAAGTCCTTCACGCTCGCAGATCGTGCCCTATATCGTTGGCGACAATGCCCGTGCGATGGCTTTGGCGGCTGCGTTGCAGGCTCGAGGCTTTGACATCCGTGGAGTCCGACCGCCAACCGTACCGGCAGGCACGGCACGGTTGCGGATCTCTATAACCCTCAACGTCGGCGAAGATGATGTGCGGGCAATGCTCGATGCCCTGTCCGAAGAGACAAGGGCCACGTCCCCATGAGCGAGCGGATCGTGGTGACTGGCACGGACACCGGGATCGGCAAGACAGTGTTCGCGGCAGGACTCGCCGGCTTTCTCGGCGCCAAATACTGGAAGCCTGTTCAAGCGGGTCTCGACGAGGAGACTGATTCTGAGCACGTCGCGCGGCTGGGCGGCCTCTCCTGCCATCGCATCGTGCCAGAGCGTTACCGTCTTAAGACACCCGCTTCGCCCCATCTGGCTGCCGAGATTGACGGACTTGGCATCGATACGGAGTCGCTCCACGTGCCTGATACCGGCACGTGCCCGCTTGTGATAGAAGGTGCGGGCGGGCTGATGGTGCCGCTTAGCCGCAGCGAGCTGTACATTGACATTTTTGCGCGCTGGCAGCTTCCGGTCCTGCTTTGCGCGCGCACCACGCTCGGCACCATCAATCATTCGCTGCTGTCGATCGAATCCCTGCGACATCGCGGGATCGATATGCTCGGGATTGCATTCATTGGCGACGAAAACATCGATACCGAGACCATTATCTGCAGGATCGGACGGATACGGAAGCTTGGACGGTTGCCCTGGCTTTCCCCTTTGAACGCAGACGCGTTGCGGACCGCCTTCGAAGACTCATTCAACCGCGATGATTTCAAGCCATGATGCACGAGAAGCAGTCGCGAATCTGGCATCCATTCACCCAACATGCGCTGCAAGGCGCGATGACAAAGATCGTGCGCGGGGAAGGCGCCTATCTTTATACCGCCGACGACCGTCGTATCATCGACGCAATCGCATCCTGGTGGGTGGTGACGCACGGCCACTGCCATCCGCAAATCGTAAGCGCTATTCAGAAGCAGGCAGAGCAGCTCAACCAGATTATCTTTGCTGGCCATACCCACGAACCGGCGGAAGAGAGCGCTGCGCTGCTTCTGAAATTGGCCCCCCGTGGCCTCGATTACGTCTTTTTTTCCGACAGCGGCTCGACCAGCGTGGAGGTCGCGCTGAAAATGGCGCTCGGCTACTGGCACAACATCGGCGAGCCGCGCTCGCGCATTGTCGTGATGCAGCACTCCTACCATGGCGACACGGTGGGTACGATGTCGGTCGGGGCACGAGGTGTGTTCAACGCGGCATACGAACCATTGCTGTTCGATGTCACCTCAGTGCCATTTCCAGAGTGCGGTCATGAACAGGCGACGCTTGACGCGCTCGAAGCTGCGTGCCGCAACGAAAATCCGGCAGCCTTTATTGTGGAACCGCTGATCCTGGGCGCGGGCGGGATGCTGATGTATCCTGCGTGGGTGCTGAGAGAGATGAAGCGGATCTGCGAGGCGTCTAATGTCTTGTTTATTGCCGATGAGGTCATGACTGGCTGGGGCCGGACGGGAACATTGTTCGCGTCTGAGCAGGCGGACGTGTCGCCCGACATCGCCTGCTATTCCAAAGGCCTCACTGGCGGATCGCTTCCGCTCGCCGTGACACTCTGCCGCGCCGATATCTTTGACGCCCACTATTCGAAAGATCGCGCGCGCACGTTCTTTCATTCGAGCTCATACACCGCCAATCCGATCGCGTGCGCCGCCGCGAAAGCGAACCTGGATCTTTGGCAAGAACCGGAAGTTCGAAAGCGCATCGCATCCGTGGCAGCAATGCAAGAAGAAGGAATTGAATCGTTTCGCGCGGACGCACGCTTCAACAACGTTCGCCGGGTCGGCACCATCACCGCGCTTGATTTGGCAGTCCCCGACGGGGGCTACCTCGCTGACATTGGTCCGAAGCTTCAAGCCTTTTTTCGCGACCGAAATCTCCTGCTGCGGCCGCTCGGCAATACGATCTACGTTATGCCGCCTTATTGCGTCACAGCGGCCGACCTCAATGAGATCTATGTCGGCATCAGCGATGCCGCCGATGCGCTAGTCTCTGGGAAGTCAGCTGGGATTTCTTGAGGACACTATAGCCAGCATCGCGTCGAAGATCGGCAAGGCTTATCCACCGAGACCCAGGACCGGCCACATGGCGTCGACGCGTGCCACCACATCTGGGTCCATGGTCAGCACCTCGCCCCATGCACGCTCGGTTTCCGGCGGCATCTTTGTCGTTGCATCGATTCCGAGTTTGCCGCCAAGACCTGGTTTTGGCGAGGCGAAGTCGAGGTAATCGATCGGGGTATCGGCAAGCGTGACGAGATCACGCGAACTGTCGCTGCGCGTAGCAACCGCCCACATCACGGAACGCCAGTCGCGGATATCGATATCGCCATCGACGACGATGAGAAACTTGGTGTAGGTGAGCTGGGGCAGCATTGACCACAGCCCGAGCATCACGCGCCGCGCCTGCCCTGGATAGCGCTTGGAAATGGCCGCAACCGCGATCCGGTAAGAACACGCTTCCGGCGGGAGCCAGAGGTCGATAACTTCCGGAAACTGCTGTTGTACCAGAGGCAGGAACAGATGATTGAGCGCCTCGCCGATGCGGGACGGCTCGTCCGGCGGACGTCCGGTGAAGGTCGAGAGATAGATCGACTTGCGCCGCCGGGTCACCGCCGTCACGCGCAACACAGGAAACTCCTCGACGGAATTATAATAGCCGGTGTGGTCGCCATAAGGACCCTCGGGCGCCGTTTCCGTCGCGGACACATAACCCTCGATGACGATTTCGGCCGTGGCGGGCACCGAGAGCGGAACGGTGATGCAGCGGACCAGATCCAGCCGCTGCCCGCGCAGCATGCCAGCCAGCCGCAGTTCGGAGATCGCTTCCGGCGCAGGCAGGACCGCAGCCAGGATGGTCGCAGGATCGGCGCCGATGACGATGGCGACCGGCATGTCCCGGCCAAGCCTTTTCCACTGATCGTGGTGACGGGCACCGCCGCGATGCGGCAGCCAGCGCATGATGGCGCTGTCGCGGCCCAGCACCTGTATCCGGTAGACTCCCATGTTGTCCTGGCCCAAAGCGGCAGGCTCGGGCGGCGCAGTCATGACCAGCGGCCAGGTGATCAGGGGCGCCGGCTCTCCGGGCCAGCAGACCTGGGCCGGCAAAATGCCGAGGTCTATGGCGTCGCCGGTTGCGATACATTCCTGCGCCAGCGCCGCTGAAATCGTGCGCGGCCGGGTCGCCAGCGCGGCCCGTGCAAGGGGAAGCTTGCGCCATGCGTCGATCAGGCTTTGCGGCGGCCGGGGCGCGCGCAGTTCGGCCATCAGTTCGCCAAGCTCCCTCAGCCGGTCCGGCCGCACGCCAAATCCCCAGGCCACCCGTTCGATCGTACCGAAAAGATTGGTCAGCAGCGGCATATCCGAAGGAGCCCCATCCGCCCTCACCGGCTGTTCGAACAGAAGGGCCGGTCCTTCCGCGCGAAGAACGCGACGATGGATTTCCGTGATGTCGTGCACCACCGACACCTTCTCGCGAATGCGTCGCAATTGCCCCTTGCTCTCGAGAAAAACCAGGAAGTCGTGCAGTTCCTGAAAATTCGGCACGTCGCGACCTAACAAGAGGCTTCTCCTTAAGACACAGAGACTCCTATGCAGCAAAATTCCAGGTCTTCTTTGTTCTTGCACAAACAACGCTCGTGATCATCGCTCTATCCTGACGGAATGAACTTTTCGAAAATGACCTCGCCTGCGCCGTCACCGTTGCCGGTGCCTCCATTGCTGGCGCTTGCTGTGCGCCCGTTGCCGCTGCTGCCGCTTCAGACTGTACTCACGGTCGTGCTGCTTCGCATTTGCAGGGAACATCCGAGGATGTTCGACAGGCTCGGCGAGCATGCCCGAAAACGATTTGGCATCAAGCCGACCGATCTGCCCTTTGGCTTTCTGCTCGAGCCCGCCCCTTCCCGCCCGCGGCTGTCGGTGGTGCGCAACCTGCCGGACGATGTTGACGCTCGGATTTCCAGTCCGTTAGCCGGGCTATTTGGTCTGATCGAAGGCAGCCTTGACGGCGATGCATTGCTGTTTTCGCGCGACCTCGTGGTGGAAGGTGATGTCGAGGCGGTGCTCGCGCTTCGCAACGCGATTGATGACGCGCAACTCGACCCGGTGGCGGAGATCGCCAGCATATTCGGACCACTGGCCGAACCATTGAAACGCACGTTGCAAATTGCTCGAACGGTGGCCGGCGCCTCAAATCGATCGCACAAAGGGATTTGACGATGGAGCTGATCTGTCCCGCGGGCACACCAGCCGCATTGAAGACCGCGATCGATGCCGGAGCCGATGCGATCTATTGCGGCTTCAACGACGAGACCAATGCACGAAACTTTCCGGGTCTGAATTTCAGCCGCGCCGAACTCTCCGATGCGATCGCGCTTGCACATCGCCGCGGCGTGAAGGTCCTGGTCGCCATCAACACATTCCCGCGCGCGGGCGCCGTCAGTCTCTGGCATCGGGCGATAGACGACGCTGTTGCGGCCAAAGCTGACGCGCTAATCCTGGCCGATGTCGGCCTGCTGGAATATGCAGCGCGCCGCCATCCTGCCCAACGCTTGCACGTCTCGGTGCAGGCGGCCGCCGCCAACGCGGATGCCATCGCTTTTTACGCCGAGACATTCGGCGCCCGTCGCGTCGTCATGCCCCGCGTCCTGAGCGTCGCGGAAATAGCTGGCATCGTCCGCGAGATCACCTGCGAGACCGAAGTGTTCGTCTTCGGCGGCCTTTGCGTGATGGCTGAAGGCCGCTGCTCGCTGTCGTCCTATGCCACCGGGCAGTCGCCGAACATGCAGGGCGTATGTTCACCCGCAAGCCATGTCACCTATGAGCAGGAGAACGGCAGGACGAAGTCGCGCCTAGGTGGATTCACGATCAACAGCTTCGAGATCGGTGAAGCCGCCGGCTATCCGACGCTTTGCAAAGGTCGCTTCACGACCAAACACGGCACCGGTTACATCTTCGAGGATCCCGTGAGCCTTGACGCTGCAACCTTGCTTGCCGGGCTGCGCGACGCCGGCGTTACGGCGCTCAAGATCGAAGGGCGCCAGCGCGGCCGAGCCTATGTCGAGGGTGTCGTGCGGCACTTCCGTCAGGCTCTCAACGCGCTGGACTCCGGCCTGCCGATCGATGCCGGGCAACTTATGCCATTCACGGAAGGTCAGGCTACGACCGTAGGTGCCTATCGCAAGACCTGGAGGTGAACGTCCCAGCCGTCTTTGTTGAATGACTAGAGAAAACCGACCGGAGGAATGGTTTCATGCAGCTCAGCCTCGGCCCAGTTCTTTATAATTGGGCGCCGGAACGCTGGCGCGACTTCTACTTTCGCATTGCGGACGAGGCGCCGGTCGACACCGTCGTGATTGGAGAGATCGTCTGCTCGAAGCGATCGCCCTTCATCGCTCCACATCTGCCTGCGGTCGTTGAGCGGCTCCGCGCCGCCGGAAAACAAGTCCTGCTCGGCTCCCTGATCCTGACCTCGCTGCCGCGCGAGCGGCGGCAGATGGCCGAGCTCGTCAATACGGCAGAGCTCCTGGTCGAGGTGAACGATCTGACCTGTCTCAAGCCACTTGTCGGTCGCTCTCATGCGATCGGTCCGTTCATCAACATCTATAACGAGGCCAGCGCCGCGTTCCACGCCCAGCGTGGCGCGACAAGACTCTGCCTCCCGCCGGAGCTGCCGATGTCGTCGATCGCGGCGATTGCTGCCGCGCTTCCCAGCATCCTGATCGACATATTCGCCTTCGGTCGGGTGCCTCTGGCAATCTCCGCCCGCTGCTATCACGCGCGCCTTCACAAGCTGACAAAAGACAATTGCCAGTTCGTCTGCGAGCGGGACCCGGATGGACTGATGCTGAAGACGCTGGATGGCGCTGACTTCCTGACGGTCAACGGCGTCCAGACCCTGTCGTCCACCTGCGCCAACCTGCTGGGCGACGCCGATGCCTTGCGCGAGGCCGGCGTCGGGTCATTTCGCCTCTCGCCGCAGGATTGCGACATGGTCGGGGTCATCAGCACCTTCCGCGCGGTCCTTGATGGCCGGGAGGATGCCGAGAGCGGAACGCGACGTCTCGCGCAGCTTTATCCGGACGTGCACTTTTCCAACGGGTTTCTCCACGGAGTAGCCGGCTTTCTCTCCGTGGCACCCGACGCCCGCACCAACCAGCGACCCGGATTCCGTGAACCGATCAAACCGCACATGCTCTAGCAACACATGCTCTAGCAACCTTTGGGGCCCCATATGGCGATTGCAGCACGGTGCCTACCGCAGGACGGAACCATCGATGTCGTCAACCGGCTGCGGCATGTTCTCACGCAGGTTAACCTGGACTGCACGTGTCAGGATTCTCTGGCTGGGGCCCTCGATCGATTTGCGACGCTTGAAAAGCGCCGCTTCTCCCGGCGGCAGCTTGTCCAGGCACGCGACTGCAGAAATCAAATCGCTGCCTTTCTATCGCTTCTATCGGAGCTTGACGCGCTTACCGAGAGCGAACCTGACCGGACCGTGTTCAGAGAAATGGAGCTCGTATTTTCCGAAATCGTCGATTGTGCCTTCGCCGGAGTGTTGGCATTGAGGCAAATCGCAACGGAGTAGGCAGCCACCCGCACCAGCGGAACGTGAATGCTAGATTTGGACCGCAAGGCCCGAACTATTCCTCCTCGTCCGCGATGGCCACGAGAGCATGCGGCTTGCACAGGACCACGCGGCACCGCCCGCAACTGACGATGCCCCGCTCTTCCCAGGCGCTAAGCGTCCTGCTGACGGTATGCAGGGTGGTCCCGACCATTTCGGCGAGGTCACGGCGGGACAGCGGAAACGCGATCTCGATGCCGCGCGCCGTGCGGCGCCCCGACTGGTGCGCCAGACGAAGAAGGGTATGACCAATCCGCCGCTCGACCCGTTCGGTCGACAGTTCACGCACACGGATCTGCATCTCGTGATACCGCTGGCCCAACAGCGTGAGGGCGTTGATGGCAACGACGGGATAACGCTCCATGATCTGTCTGACAATGGCGCTCGTCCAGCCGATCAGATGACTATCGTCCACTGCGGTCACCGTGCCGGGATGGGTATCACTGCCCACAAGTGCCGCGTAGCCCGCAACCTCTCCCGGACCAAGATAACGGATGATAATCTGCTGACCGTCCTGGGCCATCTGCGACGCCCGCAACCGGCCCGCAATCACGACAAAAAGGGACGTCGTGCGGTCGCCCTGTTGAAACAGGATATCGCCGGCGGCAAGACGCCTTCGTCCCGCTGAAGCCTGAAGGAATCGGAGCGCCTCCGGAGGAGTCCCCTGAAACAGTTCGGTCCGGGCGAAGAGATCCAGGTCCGGAGAGTAATCCATGCCGCCGACTTCATGCTGCACATCTGGCGGTGTACCTCCGCTGTCACATAGTAGTGTGCGGCAACGCCCTCCAATTTGAGCCAGCGCAAATAGTTGGATCGATTATTCCCAATAATACCAAGGCTTGTCATACAAGAGGAAAGCCCCTGCCCGCCGTCCCAAAGACGGGGCGACTGATGCCGAGGCGTGCCCTAACACGGGATCGAAAATGCTGCTCGTCAACAAGACGGATCTGTTTCGACATCGCGTGCCAGACACCCTGGCTGACCGAATTGCGCTGGGCATCGTGCGCGCGGGCACATCGATGGCCGGCGCCCTCTTTGGCGGTCGATACGGCCATCGTGTCGTTGTGCTCGAGACCGTGGCCGCGGTCCCGCCGATGGTCGCCGCAACGTTGCTGCATCTCAAATGCCTGCGCCTTATGCTCGACGATCGCGGCTGGATCCGGACCTTCATGGACGAGGCGGAGAACCAGCGCGTTCATCTGATGTCGTTTATTGCGCTGGCTCAGCCTCGCGCCTGGGAACGTATCCTGATCGCCATCGCGCAAGCGGCATTCTATAATGCTTTTTTCATTCTCTACTTGATATCCGCCCGGACAGCGCATCGCCTGGCCGGATATTTCGCCGAGCAAGCGGTCCGGGGTTACTCGGAATATCTCATTCGACTCGGATCTGATGATCGCAGCAGCGATGCGGCACCCGCATCGGCCATCGCGTACTGGGATTTGCCATCCGATGCGGATGTCACTGACATGATCCTCGCCATGCGCGAGGATGAGGCCATCCACCGCGACCTGCACCATGCCTTCGCCGACGCGCTGGCGGCAGGTCAGGCATTTCCACGCGGCAACGCCTGAGGCGATTTTTCTGGCTCAATTGGTGACCTGCGAAAAGGAACGGGAAATGGCGCGACGAACCGATCTGCCCCTTGTGTATTCCTGCTCTGGCTGTTCAAGCGCCGCTCAACTGGCGAACCATCTCGCGATTCGACTGGATCGAACCGGGAAAGCGGAAATGTCCTGCATCGCAGGGGTCGGAGGCGACGTTCCTTCGCTTGTACGAGTTGCGACCTCGGGGCGACCAATAGTCGCGATCGACGGTTGCGCGCTCAAATGTGTTCAGAGTTGCCTGACGCGACACGGTGTCCAAGCAGCAAGCCATTACGATCTCACGCAGTTCGGCGCAAAGAAGCGATTCAGGATGGATTTTGATCCTGCTCATGACCAGCTATTCGAACGCATCGTCGACGATCTGTCACAGCGATTCACTGCCGCAGAGGCCTCCGAGAGGTCCGCCGAGAATCGTACGTAGTTCCAGCTTTTCGCCTCGGCCGGTCAAATGCGGATGCGGCTATTCGCCGTGGGTCCACTCACCCGCGCCGCGTTCTGGGAGATCATTGCGATTCCCGATATCCGCACTCAATGCGCCACGCTCGCCGCCCTGCTCGCCACCCGAGACGAGGAACGGCAGTTCGAGCGTATCGGCGCGCAATCGCCTTAGCTGGTGAATTCATCCGCACGACGGACTGTCGTCTGCCTCATGCGTTGGCCTTTCAAATAAGCACGACACTTGCGATGAAGCACCGGTGCACTCGCTTTATAGCTCGGCACGCTGCCACTATACTCATGTGGCGGAAGGGCCTTTGTCCGATACCTGCGCAGGAGCAATAGAGCATGCGGAAAGTCGGAATTGTCGGGGCCGGCGCGGTCGGCGCCGCCTGCGCGATGGCGCTAAGTCTTCGGCGCAGCGCGGACGAAGTCGTCCTCGTGAACAGAACACCGGCAAAGAGCGTCGGGATCGCCACGGATATCACCTATGGAGCGGCGATCGGCGACGTGACCGCCGTTCGCAGTGGCGACATCGCCGATCTGACCGGTTGCTCGGTCGTTCTCCTCACTGCCGGCGTCAACGAAAAGACCGGAGGCGCAACCGACCGGAGCGACAAGGAAGGCCGTCTGAAGCTCCTCACCGCCAATGCCAAGATCTACAGGGAACTGGTTCCTGCCATCGTCGCTGCCGCGCCGGATGCCGTGATCATTGTCGTCACCGATCCGCCGGACCCGCTCACCGATGTCGCCCGCGACGCTGCCGGGCATGAACGCGTGTTCGGCACCGGTACGTTCCTTGACAGCCTGCGCTTCCGGACTCATCTTGCCCGTCACTTCGGCGTTGCTCCAACCGCCGTAGATGCTCTCGTGCTCGGCGAACACGGCACTTCGAGCGTCTTTCTCTGGTCCTCCGCCCGAATTGCAGGCAGTCCGGTCGAGACACTTTTCGATCGACCGGCGGAAACGAAAGTGCAGATTGAACGGGATGTCCGGCAGGCCAACATCACGATCATCGAGGGGATCGGCGCCAGCCAGTACGGGATCGGAATCGTATCCGCCCGGATCGCCGAGGCGGTCCTCGGGGATGAGAAGGTTGTTCTTCCGGTGTCGAGCCCCCAAAAAGCATTTGAGGTCAGCCTCTCCCTGCCCTCCGTGATCGGAGCAGCCGGTGTCGAGCGCGTTCTCACGCCGCAGATGAGCCAGCAGGAACAGGCAGCGCTACGCGCGAGCGCGCAGCACATCGCGGACGCGTCTGCCCGTCTGACGCAGTAGAACGATCGCTTCCGGGCCGTGCGTTCGTTCGGACAAACCTGCGTGCGGATCGGAAATACAGGCCACCGCCACACGTTTACCGCAATAGCGGTGCCTTGCGAATGCCGAAGGGACGGCCGACCGCCCACAAGGTCGTGCCTCGCCTCCTCGCGAGGACGAAGTTGTCCTGAATCCACCTTCTTTGGAATATCTGCTCAGCGCAACGGCAAAGGCATATCGGATGCGCGCCACGTCATTCGCGGCCTTGTTACTCCTGTTGCCTACTCTGTCGGCGACTGCGGCTTCGACCGTCAGCGAAGATACCGGACCACCGCCGGCGCTGGAGCCGGGCAAGGCACCCCCACTGCCCCAGCAGGGGCCGCTCGCTGAGCCCCGCTCGTCAAATCAGGTCGGCTTTCCCGCGGCGCTGACGGCATCGGCTATCCCACCAGCCAGCCCGCTTACGCCTGCCGCGGTTGCGTTGGGTGAGAAACTGTTCTTCGACGGCCGGCTGTCGGATGACGGCACCGTCGCGTGCGCCACATGTCACGATCCGGCGCGCGCCTTCACCGATGGACGGCCCGTGTCGATCGGAATCCATGGCCGTGCCGGACAACGCAATGCTCCAACCGTGCTGAACGCACTTTATAACAAGACGCAGTTTTGGGATGGCCGGGTCGACACGCTGGAGCAGCAAGCGGCCCTGCCGATCACCAACCCGTTCGAGATGGGTTCGTCCAGTATCGCTGCTGCCGTGTCCAGGATCGCTGGCGACAAGGACTATCAAGTGCAATTCATGCAGGCCTTCGGCCGGGACGTGAACGAACAGGACCTGCTGCGCGCGATCGCGACCTATGAACGGACACTGGCGTCTTTCGATTCTCCGTTTGACCATTTCATCGCCGGAGACGCCGGCGCTATCAGCGACTCGGCTAAACGCGGCTGGGAATTGTTCAATACCAAGGCACGCTGCAACCTTTGCCACGCCTTGGCGGACAACAAACGCGACGTGACTGTCTTTACCGACAACGACTTCCACAACATCGGCATCGGAATCCTCCGGCACCACGTAGGTCCCTTGGCGCAGCAGGCGGAACGCGAGCTTGCGCAAGGACGCCTGCCGGATGTCGACGCCGCGGCGATCGCGAGCGAGATGTCGGTCCTGGGACGTTTTCTGATCACGAAACGGCAGAGCGACATCGCCGCATTCAAGACGCCTGACTTGCGCAATATACTGGTGACGGGGCCCTACTTCCACGACGGATCGATGCAAACCTTGTGGGACGTCGTCGATCACTACAACAAGGGCGACGGCCGCGCCGACCCCTGGCTCGACGAAGACATCCAGCCGTTGGCCATGACGGAGGCCGAGATTGATGATCTGGTCGCGTTTCTTGCCTCGCTGACAAGTTCTCCATACAAGGAGGCCAGCGACCACGAATATGCGCGGCAACTCGCGTTATCCAGGGTTGATCGCCCACAGCGAGACACCGCGCGGGCTTTCGGCCCGAAGCCGTCGCAGCCGAAGCCGCCACCATTTTGATGGATCAGCGCATTGCGTCGAAAGAGGCCCCGTGACGAACCCTGCCCTATCGAACGATCCTGACGACGCGACCGCGTTCGCGCGCGCATCCCGCCAAGGCGAGAACCGTCCTCAGCCAGCGATTGCGATGCTGGAAACCAGGCATCTGTCGCGGAGCGTCGGACAACGCCTGCTCGTCAATGACATCAGTGTACAAGTCTCGGCGGGTGAGATTCTCGCCGTCGTCGGCGCGAGCGGGGCCGGGAAGTCATCGTTCCTGCGGCTGCTCAACCGGCTGGACGAGCCTACGGCCGGCACGGTTCTGCTGACGTCTACGGACTACCGGTCAGTTGCGCCGCAGGAGTTGCGGCGGCGCGTCGGCATGGTCATGCAAACGGCCTTTCTGTTTCCCGGCACAATCTCTGCGAACATCGCTTTCGGACCGCGCCAGCGCGGGCAAGTCATGGCGCCGACGCAGATCGCAACGCTGCTCGAGCGAGTCGGCTTATCCGGATTCGCCGACCGTGATGTCGGCAACCTTTCCGGCGGCGAGGCCCAGCGCGTGGCGCTGGCTCGAACGCTGGCGAATGCTCCTGAGGTTCTGCTGCTCGACGAGCCGACCTCCGCGCTCGATGAGGCGTCCGTGCGCGGGGTCGAGGAGCTCATTCTCGGCATCATCCGAGAACGGCGAATGGCCTGCGTGATCGTCACGCACAACCGTGAGCAAGCCATCCGTCTCGCGGACAGAACCATGATCATGGAAGCGGGCCGACTTGTCGCGATCGGCGCAACCAGGGAGGTGCTGCATGCTGACTGAGTTGGAGAGCAGCATAGGCAGCGAAGTGTTGATGGGCCTTGCCCAAGCCGCCGGCGCCATCGCGCTGTGCGCCGCCGTGGTGGCGCTTTGCCGGTGGCACGCCGTCCGCGTCGAGCGCGAGGCCGCCGTATCGATGGCACGTGGACTCATACAGATGGTTCTCGTTGGGATGGTGCTGGCGGTGTTGCTCCAAGGCAGCTTGCTGATCGGCACTCTTATCCTGCTGATGATGACGGTCGCTGCGGCATTCACGGCAGCTCGCCGCCTCCAGAAAATGGAAGGCGCGCTGCTGCTATGCTTCTGGGCGATCGTCGCCGGCGCCGGAACCGTGATCGCGGCGATGCTGGTGACCCGGAGCCTTCGGGCCGACATCGCGATCCTCGTGCCTGTCGGCAGCATGATCATCGCCAATGCGATGAATGCATGCGCGCAGGCGGCCGAGCGCTTCCGGGCCGAGATCGTCGCCCATGTCGGACAGATCGAGGCAAGCCTCTCGCTGGGCGCAGAGCCCGCCGTTACGGTTACGCCTTATCTTCAGAGCGCGGTCTATGCGAGCCTTCTGCCTCGGCTCGATATGCTGAAGTCTCTCGGTTTGGTGTGGATCCCCGGGGTCATGGCCGGCATGATGGTCTCCGGCGCGAGTCCGGTCTACGCCGCCATCTACCAATTCGTGGTCGTTGCCATGATCCTGGCTGCGTCGGGGATTACCGGCCTCGTCGCCACCCTTCTCATGCGGTCCCGCGTGTTTACTTCAGCGGCACAGTTGGCGCTTCGGCCTGCGGAAGCGTCAACGTCGAGCCCTACGGCGACGCGGGCTCATCCGTAAGCCGGGCAGGCTCGGTCATCGCGCCCCCTGCGCGAACTCGTTCGGTCATGTCAGCACAAGTTGGTCGAACTGCGCGGTCGATTCAACTCATGCTGCCCGGCATGAAGCATCGCGGTTTCGGATGACCATCTTGATAGTAGGGCCACACCATCGTCCGCCCCGAGAGGTTCGGCCCATCTACGACAGCTTCCCTGGGAACGTCGACCCATTCGCCATCGATGCGCACCCGATAGTGACCATCCTTGCTTTCCCAATCGGCGTCATCGACGCGCTTCGCATCTGTGCCGTCACAGCATGGGCCCTTGCCGCTGTGCAAGCTCTCATACCAATGGTTCAATTCGGGGTGCCCAGAATCGTGAGCGCGGGCGGACCCGAATGCAAAAATTGACAGCACGACAGCAAGAATAAGAAGCGCTGGCTGCTTGCAATCCGTACTCATTCCACGACCAATCTGTGCTGCGATCATATCCGATACCCAACTCCAGTATGCTGGTCGCGAAGCTCGCAAATCACGTGCCACCAGATCACCGGTGCAGCATTAATTTTGATCTCCGCGATGATTATTTTGCGGGCAGGCCGATCGCACCTAGAGTCCTCTCGTTGCGATCAAAAACGTCGCGGCGCAACGATCGGTGACGAACGCTGCGAGCGCCTCCCTATGCCGGCCACATCATTGTTCTGCTGTTCGTGGAGATATGACCGACGATGTCCACGTCAATTATATGATTTTTCTCATACCATCACGTTGCCGAGAGTAGTCACACTCATCGCGCCTGACTTCGCTGGGTTGTCTGCGCATACGGCGATGTTCGTGGTCGCTCGCGATCGATTGATCGTTCGGGTCCGACATCATCACGCCTGTGTCACCGCGAGGACGAACTTCTCGAAATAGGTGTGCCGTCGATGAGCCAAACGTAGCAACATGCCTGCGACCGCTCTCAACCGTTTCGGACGGCCTGCACAGATAAAGGTCGACGTCGCCATTTTCGACGCATCGGAAAATAGATGTCTTGGATAGAGTCCCGCGTGCCGCGCGGCCTACGAAAGGCCAGCGCCCTCTTCGCCTGACATTCCCAATCCCGCCGCGGCGGACGATTTCCGGGAAGCACGCTTGGTGCCTTTCGACAAGTCTGACGGCGAGCGCCCCGGCCAAAAGTTCCGCGCTGACGGCACCGAGGGCGTCCTCAAATCGAGAAGGCGACGCATTCGCGATATGCAGACCTGCTCTGCGTCATAGTGATCGATGACGAAGCGGCGGGCGGCCTGCCTCATCGACAAGAACTTCGCGGGTTCCTGCAGCGCTTCAATCACGCGTTCGGCGAGCTCATCGACCGCAAAAAATGGAACCAGCAAACCATTCTCGCCGGAACTGATGACTTCGCGCACCGGCTCCGTATCAGACCCAATCACCAAACAACCGGCGCTCATAGCTTCCAGCGCCGACCAGGACAGCACGAAGGGATAAGTCAAATAGACATGTGCCGATGATACCTGGAGCGCTGAAATGAATGTCTGATATGGGACGCCTCCCATGAAATGAACGCGCGACAGATCCAACTGATCGCGGACCTCGTCGAGAAAGATCGACTTCCAGGTCTTGCCGGCCGGCGGAGGAAGTCCATACGATAATCCATCCCTGCCGATGATGACGATCTGCGCGTTGGGCCGCCGCCTGAGGATTTCGGGGAGAGCACGCATGAAGACGTGGTAGCCCCTGAGCGGTTCGAGATTGCGTACGACAAACGTCACAATCTCATCCGACGAACGTACTTCCCGGCCATTCGGCAGCATCAGGCGCGCCCGCGGATCTGGCCGCACGCGCGATGTATCAATTCCTTCATGAATCACTTCGATCTTGCTTTGATAATGCGAGGGAAAGGTCGATTGCTGCCAAGTGGTAGGTGAGATTCCGAGGTCGCAATCTGCCAGCGCCAGCAATGTCGTCGCATTCTTCAACTGCAGTCCGATATGACCATCCAGTCCGGACATCGGAAATTCCGGATCGAATCCGATGTCCCGCCCCTCGGCGCCGTAAAAGAACTCGCAATAGACGAACAATCTTGCCTTGGGGAACATCGTGCGAAGTGGCAGGGTCTCTCCCCATCCCGGGTGGGCCAGAATCAAGTCCGGGGCGAAGCCCGACGCCGCCAAGGTCGAAAGACTGTAAAGCACTTGCTCAGCGCGGCGGCACTCAAGGTCGAATCGCCTGGCGAAAGGATGGGTTCCGGAAACATCTGCTTCGGGGAGCATATATTTAATCAACTTAACCGAAGGCATCGGCTGCGCGCTCGATGCACCGACAGCAACGAGCTCGAAGCCGGGTTCGTTAGCCAACGCAGCCGCCAGATTGCGGTACTGTGCCGGGAAGTTATTGTGAACGAATAAAATCTTCATCGACGATGCTGTCGCCTGTCTGCTTCAAGCAGTACGATCAATCGAGAACGGACTGAAGCTTGCGCGTCGTGTTTATAGCAAGAATTTCCTGCAGCGAACCATCAATCGCTAATCGCCGAACGATAGTTCGGCATTCGCACTATGTGGTGACAAAGTTCCCTATGATTAGAATGCTGCAATTCTGCATCAGCAAAAAGCTTTCGTTCGATCTGACATCTTCCTGCCCCAAAATTCGTCGATTAGTCGCAACTCCATGCAACTTTTGGTTTTGCTTTGGGCATCCAAATGTTGAAACTCAGTGTAGTCTCAGGAATGCAAGGGCAAGCGTGTGGGCAACGCTATGAAATTCAAACGACCTCCTTCCGACTGCCAACCGCAAATCCGGCATCTCGATCTGTGCAGCGCTGAGAACATCGCCGACTCCATCGCACTGCTGAGAGATGAAAACGACAGGCTCCGCCGGATGGTGGCATTATTGAGTGCAGAGACTGAGTACATCCGTCGCTCTCTCTCGTCGTCAGGATCCACTCATTGGCGCTCGTCCTCACGCTTGAGGGCGCTTCCTTGACTTGCCTTTGCTGACGGAGCAGGTGTCTTGCTGTGGATAACCGGCTTGGCGCTTCGGCAAGGCCGAGTTGGCAGTCACATCATTCTCGCCTCAAGCGTCTTGGATGGCTCTCGCCGCTGCCTTTCGGCGCGCCGGAGCACGTCTGGTTGCAACACCCAAGACTGAAAGGCGAAAAATCGTGAACTGCGATCTTTGGTTGCATGGCCTGCTTAGCCACATTTGCCCCGAAGTTTGTTGAGTTCACGATAACAAACATGTCTAACTTTTGGGCGACCACATATGATATGCTCGCTAACCGAAGTAGATTACAATTGTTACGATTTGTTCGGGGGTTTTGATGAGCGACGCTGAGCAGCAGAAAGTGGTGAACCTCGACCGCGGACTGTTCTTCGTGAATTACAGGAGTGCCGAAGACTCCCTCTCTCCACCTCATGTTACGGTCGCGCCGGCGGTAGGCCACGAAAGGCGGATGGAGATCATCCTGCACCCTGATGCGACCGAGCCAACCCTTTGGGAGCCGAATTCCGGCTTGGTGGTCCGAGTCAACACGCCCGGCACTTTGCAGGTCCAAGTCCAGCCCATGCGACTTGGAGGATCGCAAGCCGCCGTGGTTCGCATTGAACCGATCCAATCCGGCCGAGCCCACGTCGTCACGGCGCAAAGCGAAAGCCTGGGCTTGCATGCCAATGCCACGACGGAAGGCCTGAAGGTGCTTGGCCACGTGGCGGGTCGCGGCGACGTCACTGTCGGACCCAACGCATGGATTGCAGGTCCAACGGCACCGTCCCGCGTGGAAGGGGTGGCCCTGGAATGGCCGGAGAAGCCGGTCGGTCTTGATATCCGCTATGCGGTTCAGTTCGCCAACGGTCAGGCCGGGAGCGGCAGAATGGTCCCGCTCGGCGCCTACGCCGGTACACGCGGGCGGGCCCTGCCCATTACGGGCGTGGTCCTGGAAATGAGCGGCACCGACGAATTAGAGTTCGTCGCGGAGGCAGGGTTCTTGAACGCACCGACCTTGCGCGCGGTCGGCAAACGCGTGGTGCTGTCGGGTCCGACCAATCGCGAACCTCTGGTTGGCATTCGCATTGGCATCGAACGGATTGCAGCCGCGGAACAGGTCCCAGCGCCTGCGAAGCCGCGAAAGCCTGCCGGTTCGGGGCGGGTCCGTGTGTTCCGCAGCCGGCCGCGCCAAGAGAGTCCGGTTACCTGAAGCGATCCGGACACTGAGACTTCGGAGCGCCGGCAAGCGACCGCAATCGGTCAGGGCACGGTTAAATGGTTCTCGGCACCGTCATTGACGCCCCAGCGCTCGTCAGACCTCGCTCACATATCGCGCTCGAGCGCCTGGCGGCGCAGGCGCTGACCGCTCAAGACTTTATCACAGCGTTCAAATATGCGGATCGACGCTGCCGTATTGAACCGCCGCCGGCCGCCCATTGCTTCATTCTCCGCGCGGAGGCGAACTGGAAGCTTGGACGCGGCGAAGCGGCGCTCGCCGACCTCACCGAAGCGCTTCTTGTCGACCCTTCCGACGTCGGCGCCAACCGTCGAATGCTTGCCTGGGCCACGGACGATCGGCGGCGGGGCGCGGCTGCCAATCTGATAAGCCGTGACGGCAATCCGGCCATCCTGCGAACTGCCATCGCTGAGCTCCGGCGTGCTGGGGATCGGCACTGGGCCGCCTGCTCGGTGTTTGACAATCACGTGACAGGCTGGGTCGCCTGGACCAAGGCGGCCACAGTCGAAGCGAGCCTTGCGACCGAAGACGGCACGTTAACGAGCCTGCTCGAGCCCAACTCATTTCATCCCTTGGCCAGCAGGGACGTTCAGGCGACCGCCTTTCTCGTTAGGCGGCCACCATCCAGGACCCCTCAGACGCTGACGTTGAAATGCGGTGGCGAGATCTTCCAGATCCGGCGGCTCGCACCCAACCTGTCTCCGCCGGCGCGGGTGCGAGCACACGCGCGTCCCTCCGCTCGGCCAAGGCCTCGCACCTCCGCCCCCACCGTCATCGTTCCCGTCTATCGGGACGTACAGGCAACGATCGACTGCTTTGAAAGCCTCGTTAAGGCAAGAGCTTCGGGTGCGTCGAGAAGCGAGCCGTTCCGCATTCTGGCCGTCGATGATGCCAGCCCCGAGGTGGAGTTGCGGCGCTATCTCCAAGAGCTTGCCGCGGCCGACACGATCGACCTTGTTGTGAACGCGGTAAACCTTGGCTTCGTCGGAGCGATCAATCGTGCGCTGGAGGAGGTGCCGACGGGCGACGTCGTGTTGCTGAACTCCGACACCGTCGCAGCACCCGGCTTTGTTGATCGATTGGCGGCCGTGGCGCGTTCGGCACCCAACATCGGGACGATCACGCCGCTTTCCAACAACGGTGACATCTTTTCGTTCCCGATGCCGAATGACGTCAATCCGATGCCGAGCTATGAGCAAATACTCGAGATCGATCGTATCGCGGGTGTTGCCGACGCCGGCGATGCAATCGACGTGCCAAGCGGCATCGGGTTTTGTCTCTATATCACGCGCGCCTGTCTCGATGCCGTAGGCGGGCTGTCGGAAACGTTTGAGCGCGGCTATCTCGAAGATGTCGACCTCTGCCTTCGCGCGCGCGCCAAGGGCTTTCGCAATGTTTGCGCGCCGTCGGTCTATGTCGGGCATCACGGCTCGAAATCCTTCCAGCACGAGAAGCGAAGCCTGGTGCTTCGCAATCTGGGTGTTCTGGACCAGCGATTCCCGAACCATCGGAACGAATGCCGCGCGTTTGAGACCGCCGATCCGCTACGACCGGCGCGCGCAGCGCTTGAGCGCGCGCTGCCCTGGTCGTCAGAACCATCCGTGCTGATCGTCGGGAATCAACGCTCCTGCGCAGCCATAGCCGAGGAGCGAGCGCGCCACCTCCGCCAGCATGGCGAGCGCGTGGTTCTGCTCTTGCGAGAGCGCGATGTCTTCCATCTCAAGGCCGCGGACGGCACGAGCCCGCAATCGATTCATTTGAAGCTCGGCAGCGAAGCGGACATCGCCGACGCCGCCGAGCTCCTTACACGGCTGCGTGCAAAACGCGTCGACATCGTCGAGCCGAATCCGTTGCTGGAACTGATCAATCTGATGCGGGCACTCAACCTTCCGCTCAATTTCTGGCTGGTGAGAGGAAACCTTGGCGAAGCGGCTGTCTCGCTTCCCGACGGGACGCCCCTCCTTGTTCCCAGCGAAGCGGCCAAGGCTTTTGCCAAGGCTCGTTGGCCCAAACGCAACATCGTCCCCCAGCATTGGCCAACCCGGTCGCTCGACCTGCCGCTGCTTTCCGGCTCGCGGAAATCGCTTGTCATCGTTCCATCTGCGCCCTCGCCCGCATCCTTGCGCGTGATGCAGAGCCTGGCGGATTGCCTGCAACGGCGGGAACCATCCCGATCGATCGTTATCGCTGGCACGACGTGTGACGACGATCGCCTGATGTCGTACCCAAATGTCTTCATAACCGGCGCGGTTGCGGCCGACGAGCTTGGCGATCTTCTGGCACCGCATGATCCGGGCTGGTTGCTCACCGATTTCGAAGAACCAATATTCGGCCATCCGCTGATTGAGACTGCAAAGCAAGCTTTAAGACCTGTCGCATATCGCGACTGGTCGGGCGGATCGCCCAAAGCCCGCATGGGTGACCTTGCCATTCCTGCCAACGTGGACGAGGCAGCACTTGTCGATGCTGTAATCGACTGGGTCGGACAGTCATGAGCATCGCGCGCGTCACCCGCACCGCACCGGCGGCCAAACCGAAACTGATCAGCCGGCTCGCGCTCGCTCACGACAGTACGGTATCGGGCTTCGTGTTCGATCCTGAGGCTCCGGAGCGCCGCTTCACCGTCGATATCCTGCTCGATGGTCTGGTCCTGAGAACGACGTACGCCGATTCCCTCGTCCCGGAGCTCTTTGAGCAAGGACTGGATGGCGCTTACGGATTCGCGGTGACACTCGAACCGGACCTGCTCCAAGCCGCGAGCGTCCTTGAGGCACGCCTCGCCAATCTCGGAACCCCCATCGGCCACCCCATCGACCTGGAGAATGAAAGCACACTTGTCGATCTTCGACCGAGCAGCGAATTGCGCTGGCTCGGTGGTTTGCATTTCGAAGGCTGGATCGACAGCGAAATCGCCGCCACGCTTGAAGCGATCGTCGATGGAGAAACTGTCGCACAGGTCCGCGCGACGGCCTGGACACACATCGGCGACAACGCCAACGGGCAAGGATCTCGCAACGCCCGCGCTTTCGATTTCCACGTCCCGCAGCGCTTCGCCGACGGACGTGTCCATAGGATTGGATTGCGCAAAGACGACGGCGAGCAGGTTCCGGCAACGGCCGTCTTTGTCGCGTTTCCCGATGGCTTTGCCGGAATGATTGACGCGATCGGGGGGCACGGCGCCGAGCGCCTGCGCGGCAAACTGTACGATCAGCTCATTCCGGCCTCGCTTCCCCTCGCCGACTACGCGAATTGGCGTGATCGCTTCCCGTTGCCAGAACCGCAGACGAGCCGGCTTCAACTGGCTGTCGTTATCGCCGGCACCGCCGGAACTCAGCAAACGCTCTCCACCCTGGAAACGCAGAGCCACGAAAACTGGACCGCAGGCGTGATCGACGGTCAGCCGCTTTCCGTCGAAAGCGAGGCCCTCCTGGAGTTTCTCGAAGACGCCGCATCCGATACGCAACACGTCGTCGTCACCATGGCAGGCATGTCGCTCGAACCGAACGCGCTGGCTCGCATCGCAGCCGCATTCGACGCCTATCCGGATGCTACGGCCGTGTACGGCGATCTTGACTTCCTCGCCGACGATGGCCGGCTCTGGCCGCTTGCCTTTCCGGCGTTCGACTACGAGAGAATGCTCGAGCAAGGGTATTGTGCGCACCTGTTCGCGGTCCGCCGAGAAGCGCTGCTTGCCGGGCTTGAGGCTCGTCCCGACAATCTCTATCGGCTTTTCAACTGCCTGCTCGATCATACCGATCCACGACAGGCGAACATCCTACACTTGCCGGGAGCCTTAGCGACGCTGCCGAAACTCAATCGGGTGAATGCCGCCTCTCGGCTTTCCGCCGCGAGCCACATGCATTTGCGGGCGCGCGGCATTGGGGCGGAGGTAAGCCAGCAGCAAGGCAATCTCTTCCCCGCGGTCCGAATCAAGCGACCGATCCCGCACGAGCGGGTGACCGTGATCATCCCGACCCGCGACCGCCTCTCGCTGTTGCGCACCTGCCTCGACAGCATTGCGCCCGCGGTCGAGCGCTGCCGTGCCGATATCCTCGTCGTCGACAACGATAGTGCCGACCACGAGACGATCGATTATTTCGCAGATCTGCGCCGACACGGCATCCGGACTTTGCGGATCGAGGGGTCGTTCAACTTCGCAAGGCTCAACAATCAAGCCGCTGCGATGCTCGACAGTGACGTCTTATGTCTTCTCAACAACGATATCGAGGCAAGCTCGGACGACTGGCTTGAAGAGATGCTGACGCGGCTGGCCGAGCCGGACGTCGGCGCCGTCGGCGCGCTCTTAACCTGGCCCGGTGGCGTTGTGCAGCATGGCGGCGTCGTATTGGGAATGAACTTCGCGGCGACCCACGCATACACCGATAGATTTGGCGATGATCCCGGTTTTGTTGATCAGCTACTGGTAGCTCACGAATGCAGCGCGCTGACGGCGGCCTGCCTCGTGACTCGACGAAACGACTATCTTGCCGTCGGCGGAATGGACGAAGCTCGCTTCGCGGTCGCATTCAACGATGTCGACTATTGTCTCCGCCTGCGCCAAACCGGCAAGCGCATTGTCTTCACGCCTTACGCGAAGCTGGTCCATGCCGAATCCGCCAGCCGGGGCAAGGACGATCGGGCGGACCGCCGAGACCGGTTCGAGCGTGAGCTCAGTCTGCTTCGCGCGCGCTGGGGCGAGTTGCTCAATGACGACCCGACCTACAACCCGCAGCTCTCACGCGATGGAGTCCCCTACAGCGGCCTGGCTTGGCCCCCGGGACCACGCGACCCCAGGTTCAACAATCTTCCGCCTGCACGCGACATACCGCCAGGATTTTAGCGGCAGCGCCGGCCACAGCACCAAGCTCGCCCGAACCGCCGCCCCGATGACGTCGGCGAAAGGATATTGCCCTTTCGCACGGACGGGCGGGACAGCGGCCGGCTTGTCTCGGTCAACCCTGAGGCTTCAACAGATCTTACGCCACCTCGCCAGCAGTTTGGCTGGCGCCGATCGCTTGCACCCGGGCGGCAAGCATAATGCGCGTCTGAACAGGCACCTGACGGTGCGACTTCGCGCGCGGGTACGGCAACTCCCTGATCGATTTACCGTTTGGATAAAGGGCCTCGTGCTCGGCCCAATTGTCGAAATGCAACCGCTCGATGTTGTCGACGAACGTCTCGGCCGGCGTGCTCTCGGCGAGAATCAACGAGTGATCCTCGACCTCCACATGATAATAGGTAAAGGTCGTCGGTACATTGTGCTCACGGACGATAGACGTGCCGTTGACTAGCGCGCCCGCCTGAATCAGAGCACCATCGACGAGGACCGCATGGTCCGGCGAAATCAGGAGATCCCGGGAGGGCACGCCCTCAGCTAGTGCGCCGGCCTTGATGCGGATCGGCAGGACGCGGATCTTGTCGGCGAACCTCGTCGAAACCGTCTGAATGCCGAGCCAGTCGACCGTCGCGACTCCACGATCCTGAGTTAAGACCTGGTCACCGCGTGTCAAAGTCTCGACGGGTACTGCGCCAGCCGGTGTGCCAATCAGAGTACCGGCCATGAAGCAGATGGTCGTATTGCCACTGGTAATGGTCACATCACCGTTATGCCCGTTCAGCTTGCCCGAATACTGGGTGTCGGTCAAAAAAAACGAACGTCCATTGCTGTCCAGGATGATAATCCCGCTGATCGTGTTGCCGTGATCCTGAACGGTCGCTGCGCCAACGAAAGTGTATTTTCCCGTCTCAAGGTCACCCAAATCGGCGCCAATCTTCGCAACCTTGATCTTGTCGCCGGCAAAGATATCGCCGCCGTTCGGATCTTTGACCTTCACGCCGCCCGCCACGTAATCCACAAAATCGGTCTTCGGATTAGCGTCGTCAATTCGGTAGGCCGCCTTACCGCCGTTGGCCAATGCGTAGGCGTAGTGAAACGTCTCGCTAGTCGCCATCGAACCCCTCACTCGGAATGTTATCGATAAGTTAACATTATAAAAACACGTTAGCGTTCCGATAACCTTTGCGCAATCCGGAAAAGGGGCTGTTGAGACGGTTCGGCAAAATATTGCGATAATCTGCAAATTCGCTTATCGATCACCACTGATAATATTAGCTTTGAAAGATTATTGGGGATGATGATTAGATCGTACCGGTGGAAGCCAGCCGGTGATCAGGAAGAAGCGCAGGCATGGCTCGCCACCTATCATCCCATTTATGTAAGTAATAAAGTCCCCCTCCTCGGCCCCGGAGGATCGCAAGAGATTTGGGCCGGTCGAATCTTTGTGCTTAGCCAGACTAGCTGCGCGCATGCCGAGCTTGTCCGAGGCGCAACGGCGGTCTCAGGCCGCGCACTTGATCACTTCGCCCTCCAAGTCGTGATGGGCGGCTTTGTCGAAATGCATCATCATGGAGGCACAGTGACTGCCCGCGCCGGGGATTTGCTTTTGCTGGACCTTCAGGCGCCGGTTCGGCTGATCCGCGGCACCGATAACGGTCCCAGTGCTGACCTGACGCTCTGGATACCGCGAGCAAGCCTGCCAGCGAAGTTCGCCGATCTGACCGGCAGACATGGCGCGCTGGCCAAGGCAGCCGCCCGGGCGCTTCCGTGGTCTCCGCAGCCTTGCAGGCCATGCTTGCACAGGTTGACCTTGTCACTGCCGCAGAGATGGATGAAATCGCGTCGGGCATTGCGTTGCTGGCGGTGCAAATACTGACCTTGGCGGCGAGACGCAATTCAGCCGTTGAGCCTTCGAATTCGCTGCCTCTCGACAGCTTTGTTATCATCAGCCGCTACATTGAGAATCATCTTGCGGCAAAGGACCTGAGCGCCGACAGCCTGGTCAAGACGTTTGGCCTATCCCGCGCCTCTTTGTATCGTCTCTTTGAACCAACTGGCGGTGTTGCATCCTACATCCGCGCACGCCGCCTGGCTCGCGTCCAACAGGAGATCACGGCTGGGGGATTCGGCAACAGACGAATAGCCCCGATCGCCTACCGCTACGGATTTCGCAATATTCCCGCATTCAATCGGGCATTTAAGAGCACGTACGGCCAAACGCCCCGCGAGGCGCTCATGGCGACACGATCAAGCTTACCCTCCTCCGCCGGCTCGTCTCACGCGCCGGGAAAACTTGTGCAATGGCTCTTGGACATTTCGTGACAATCTTGCCGCAATAAATCCGGCCGTTGACAATTTCTCTTTGCAGGACGACGGCTGCGGCAATAGCCGGCGCAACCGATGTCGGTTCATCTACGCCAGCGGATAATGAATGAATTGCATCGCCCTCCACGATTAAGCCGTCTTTTCGATCTGCTTTTAACAAACGATCGTTGTTGTTTTAGCCGCCTGATCCTAGGCATACCCCCGTCGTTTAGCTGATTATCTGTCACTTTTCTGTCATGCTCGATCTTGAAGACCCGTTTCGATTGGTTGATGCGCCCGATCTGTCAATTCAAATGCTGGGGTCACACCCAGCATGAATGACGGACAGCCGGTAAAAATGCTTATCGAGCAAGGCCGGCGAATTCGAGCGACAGGCGATCGCACAGCTTCACTCGCCGCATTCCTCAGGGCGACGGAGAGCGACCCTTCCAACGTCATTGCAACCGTTGAAAGCGGCTATGATCACCTGCACCTGGCACAGATCCCTCAGGCACGCTCCATGTTCGAGCGCTCGCTCGCGCTGGATCCAGATAACAAGCCGGCCTTGATCGGCCTCGGTCATACCCTGCGACATCTGCGGGAGTTCGAAGCTGCCGCGCAATCGTTCCAGCGAGTCCTGCAACTTGAGCCCGGTCATGCCGGTGCCAACGAAGGACTGGGTTATGCACTGAAATCCTTGAGCAGGAACGAGGATGCGCTCGCAGCATTCCAGGCTGCAGCACGCACCAATCCGAGAGACATCAGACCACATATTGAAGTTGCGCGCATGCTGCGCGATCTCGGCCGGACCGAGGAGGCCGTCACCGCGCTGCGTGATATAGTCGCGCAAGATCCCAATAACACTGCCCATCTGTTGACGCTTGCGCGTTTGTTGCGGCAAACCGGCTCGGCAGTCGAAGCACTCGACACTTTCCGAAAACTTGCGGAACTCGATTCTGCCAATCTCGGCTTCAGAATCGAGCTTGGGCATCTTCTTCGCGAAACCGACCTCATCGACGAGGCGAGCAAGGTCCTTGAAAAGGTTCTGCAGGAGGCGCCTCTCAATATCAGCGCGCTGAATGCCCTTGGGTGGACTCATCGCAAGGCAAATTCTCTTGAAGCTGCGCAGGTCTGCTTCGAGAGAATTCTTGAGATCGAACCAACCAATATCGGAGCTTTGCACGCGCTGGGTCTCGTCGAACGGCAGCGTGGCAGCCATGAAAATGCGCTCGTGCTGTTTACCCGCGCGAAGGAAGTGAGCCCAAAGGCCTTCCATATTCGCCTCGAGGTTTGTCACTGCCTTCAGAACGTGAAACGCTTCGGCGATGCCATCGCCGAATTCAGGGAGGTTCTGCGCGAGTGGCCCCGAAGCCGCGAAGCTCATCTTGGCCTCGGTTACGCCATGCGCGATTCCGGCAAGGTCGAGCTGGCACTGGACGCGTTCGACGAAGCCGCCCGCGATGATCCCTCTCACCCAAACGGCTTGATCGAAGCGGGACATACTCTGCTCCGTCTTGGTCGACCAGCCGAGGCCGAGCAGCGGTTTCGCGGCGCGCTCGATCGATCACCAGGCAACGCGGCCGCGTTGGTCGGTCTGAGCTATGCCCTCCGTCGCCTTGGGTGCGCCGGCGAGGCGGAAGAAGCTTTACGTAAAGCTCTTCGCCGGGAGCCGGGCAATCACGGTGCGCGTATCGCGCTGGCGCACCTTTTGGAGGCTGGATACCGCCTGGAAGAAGCCGCTGAGCTTTTGCTGGAACTCATCTCCAGACAGCCGGAGCATGCCGACGGTCTCGCCGCGCTGGGCAATATCCGTCGGCGTCAGGGCGATCGCAAGCAGGCTTTGGCATTTTTCCGCCGGGCTTCGAAGGCGGATCCGGCGAATATATCTCGCCTGACCGACATTGCGATCGAGCTTCGCGACGTCGGGCAGTTTGAAGACGCTGAAATGCTGCTCGATAAAGTTCTCGCTGTCAGTCGGGCCGATGCGCGGGCGTTGCTGCAGCGCGGGCAACTGCTGCGTCGTCAGGAACGCCGATCTGAGGCTCTTGCCGCCTTTTCGGAGTTGCTGAGGCTTGACCCAAACAGTACGCAGGCCATGGTCGAAGCTGCCGCCGAAGAGCGTGCCCTTGGCCGCCCGAATGTCGCCAGACAATGGCTAGAAAAGGCGCTGGATATCGAAGTCGATCACCTCGACGCGCTGCTTGCTCTGGCCGACATCGCCTTGCAGAGTGACGATGCCGATACGGCGCTTGCGCTGTATCGGCGGGCTGGCAAGACGCATCCGACAAGCGTCTGGGCTCGGCTGGGGGAAGCGCGCGCCTGCTTTGAGCTTGGCGAGCGCGATCGGGCGTTCCAAATCGTGACGGAGGCACGCGAGCGCCTTGGTCCTCACCCTGAAATTGCGGGCGTTGAGGTTGAGCTTCTCAGGCATATGCGCGACTGGACCAGGGCCCAGGAAGTGCTCGATGACGCGCTCGCCGAAGCATCGCGGCCGAATTTCTGGTTGTGGTCCCACAAAGTGCAGATTGCAACGATGACGGGCCAGTACGACGCTGCCGCGCGTCTCCTGCAACAGGCGCCGGCATCGGACACGGTCGCTGAGGCCCGCGTGGCCCTGCTCGGCGGACAGCTTGCCGAGGCGCAGTTCCGCTACGAAGAAGCGATTTCGCTTTATCAGCAATCGATCCGTTTGAATTCCGGAGATGCCTGGTCGCACTTCGAGCTCGCCCGCGCCGCCCTCATGAATCTCGACGTCGATGCCGCCCGTGCCGCGCTCGGCGCCTTCCTCCAAGTCAGCCAATCGTCATTGTTGCTGCGGGGGCAGTCGCTCAGCCCATCGCAGAACCATGTCGGCCAGCTGCTCGATGAATTTCTGCTTGATAGTGAGGCTCTGGCGACGCTGCGCCGCATCCGCCTTCGTCCGCTCGATGCACAATTCCAGCCGTTGAGGGAATTGATCAGGCAACACCCCGACTACACGCCCGCAGCGATCATCGCCGCAATCGCGCTGCGCCAGACCGGCCAGTTTCAGCAGGAAGCAACTGTCGATAGCTCCCTGAAGCGTGCCATTCCCTCTACGATCGTGCAGTTCTGGGATGATACGCCCCCGGAGGATGTCCGCGACCTAATGAAGTCATGGCAAGAGCTTCATCCGACGTATCAGTGGACTTGTTTTGACGATCAGAAGGCGGTTGCGTTCCTGAACAAACATTACGGACGCGAGATCGTGGACGCCTATTTCCGCGCGCCATTCCCTGCACAAAAGGCGGACATCTTCCGTCTGGCATTCCTGGTTGCTCGTGGCGGAATCTATGCCGACGCGGACGATCGTTGCCTGGTGCCGGTCGACAGCTTCATTCGGCCCGATGCTACGCTGGTTGTTCATCAGGAAAATTACGGCTCCATCGGCAACAATTTCATCGCGGCAACGCCGGAGCATCCGGTGCTGGCTCGGGCGCTGGAGCTTGCTGCGGCGGCGATGCGCCGCGGTGATCGCGACCTCATTTGGCTATCGACCGGTCCCGGATTGTTGACTCGTGCGTTTGCTCAAGAGTGGGCGGCGCAGCGACCGGTAGGCCTACTCCGAAGAACGCAGGTGATGAACCTCGGAGAGCTGCAGCGCTCCGTCGGAATCCACTGCCCGGTCCGCTACAAGTCGACCGAACTGCACTGGAGCCGATCGGCCTTCGCAAAGAAAGCCCTCCGCCGACGAGGCTAAATCCGTCGTCAGCGGCTCGCCGGTGCTTGCTGCATGGCGGCGAACTCCTCGAGCTCCGCTGTCAAGGCATCCTGCCAGGCCGGCGTGGTCATTCCAAACTGATTTTTCAGCCGCGACAAATCGAGCCGAGAATTACCAGGCCGCTTGGCCTTGGTCGGAAAATCGGCGGCCGCGATCGGAACGATAGACTCTACGGCGAGCTCCACACCGCGCGACTTCAGGCCGGCGACGATGGCGCTCGCGAAGCCATGCCAACTGGTCTCGCCGGCGCAGACAAGGTTAACCACGCCGCTGTTGCGCACAAGCAGCGCGTTCAAGTCCGAAAGGTTTGGCGGCACGATGCCGGCGATCGCGTCGGCAATCGCGCTCGCCGACGTCGGGGCGCCGATCTGGTCGGCGACGATGCGCAGCTCTTTGCGCTCGCCGGCCAGCCGCGCGATCGTACGCAGGAAGTTGGCTCCCTTGGCGGCATAGACCCAGGACGTGCGTGCGATCAGATGCGGCCCGCCGGCCGACTCGATCGCCGCGTCGCCGGCCAGCTTGCTGGCGCCATAGACTGAGAGCGGGTTCGTGGGACTGTCCTCGCGCCACGGCTTGTCGCCGGAGCCGTCGAAGACATAGTCGGTGGAGAAATGGATCAGCGGCACGCGATGCTGTGCCGCCCATTTCGCGATCATCTCCGGCGCCTTGGCGTTGACGAGGAAAGCGAGTTCGCGTTCGTCTTCGGCGCGATCCACCGCGGTATAGGCGGCAGGGTTGATGATGAGATCTGGTCGGAAATTGTCGAGCCTCTCAGCGAGCGTCTCGGGCTTCGACAGGTCGAACTCTTCGCGCGACGGCCCGATAATTGTGCCGTGGTTTGCCAGCAGTGGCCGCAATGCGCCGCCCACCTGGCCATGGGTACCCGTCAACAAGATCCGCATCAGATTTGCCCATAGGCTGGAAGGTTTTTCACGTCGGCTAACAGCGGTGCCACGGCGTCCTTGGCCGACAAAGACGGCTTTTCGACGCCCCAGTCGATGCCGATCGCAGGATCGTCCCAGCGGATCGAGACCTCATCCTTGGGACTATAAAGATCGTCGCATTTGTAGAAAAAGTCGGCGGTTTCGGAGAGAACGACGAAGCCGTGCGCGAAGCCACGGGGGACCCAGAGCTGCCGCCTGTTCTCTTCGCTCAATTCGACGGCAACATGGCGTCCAAAATTCGGGCTGCCGACCCGCACGTCGACGGCAACATCCAGCACCCTGCCGCGCAGCGCGGTGACCAGTTTTCCCTGCGTGACCGGATTCTGCAGATGCAGCCCGCGCAGCACGCCAAAGCTCGAGCGTGACATGTTGTCCTGCACGAAAGGCCGCGCGATCCCGTGCTCGGCGTAACGGAAGGACTGATAAGTTTCGAGGAAAAAGCCGCGCTGATCGCCGAGCAGCTTGGGTTCGATGATGAGGACTTCGGGAAGTTCGGTCTGGATGACATTCATTTTACAACACTTCGAAATTGCTGGCTCACGATGCTATCACTGCATTGATAACAACCTTGTGCACCTCACATTATATGTTATGTTTTGTGATAGCAAAACGTGAGGGGCTATGAAGGGCATTATCCTCGCCGGCGGGACGGGCTCACGCCTTTACCCAGTGACGACGGTCGTATCAAAGCAGCTTCTGCCCGTTTTCGACAAGCCGATGATCTATTATCCGCTGTCGACGCTGATGTTGGGCGGAATTCGGGACATTTTGATCATTTCGACGCCGCAAGACAAGCCGCTGTTTCAGCGGCTGCTCGGGGACGGCAGCGAGATCGGCTTGCGCTTTTCCTATGCCACGCAGGAGACGCCGCGCGGGCTTGCCGACGCCTTCATCGTGGGCCGCGGCTTCATCGGCTCGGACTCGGTCGCGCTTGTGTTAGGCGATAACATTTTCTACGGGCATGGGTTGCCGGAGATGCTCTCCGCCGCTTCCTCCCGCAAGGAGGGCGCGACCGTGTTCGGCTACGTCGTCAATACGCCTGAGCAATATGGGGTCGTCGAACTCGATCACACCGGCCGCGCGCTCTCGATCGAAGAGAAGCCGAAACTGCCAAAGTCCAACGTAGCCGTCACCGGGCTATACTTTTATGACAACGACGTCGTCGAGATCGCGGCTCGGATCAAGCCGTCGGCCCGCGGCGAGATCGAGATCACCGACGTCAATAACGCCTATCTCGAGCGCGGCGATCTCTATGTCGAGGTGCTCGGCCGCGGCTTTGCCTGGCTCGATACCGGCACGCATTCCTCGCTGGTCGAGGCCAGCCATTTCGTCCAGATCCTTGAGCAGCGCCAGGGCTTGCGCATCGCCTGCCCCGAAGAGATCGCGCTGCGGCAGGGCTACATCTCGCTTCAAGCGTTCGAGAAGGTGGCCGAGAAGACCGCGAAAAGCAGCTACGGCGAGTATCTGAAGTCCGTTGCCCGCTCGTATCAGGGCTGATTCCACTGCATGGAGGCGATAGATCATGCGCTTTAAGGGCTCGACTATTTTTGTCACCGGCGGCGCCGGCTTCATTGGTTCAGCCGTGGTGCGTCATCTCCTGCGCGACAGTCACGCCCGCGTGGTCAACATCGACAAGCTCACCTATGCCGCCAATCTCGACTCGCTGCCGGCAGCGAAAGAGAACCTGAACTACGCCTTCGAGAAGCAATGCATTTGCGATGGCGCCGGGCTGCGCCGCCTGTTCGAGAAATACCAGCCCGACGCGGTCCTGAACCTCGCCGCCGAGAGCCATGTCGACCGCTCGATCGATGGTCCCGGCGAATTCATCCAGACCAACATCGTCGGCACCTTCACCATCCTGCAGGAAACACTACGCCACTGGCGCACGCTCTCGCCCGAAAAGCGCGGGCAATTCCGCTTCCTGCATATCTCGACCGACGAGGTGTTCGGCTCGCTCGGCGATGACGGCTTCTTCACAGAGACGACGGCCTATGCGCCAAACTCGCCCTACTCCGCGAGCAAGGCTTCCTCCGACCATCTGGTGCGCGCCTGGCGCGAGACCTACGAACTGCCGACGCTGGTCACCAACTGCTCGAACAATTACGGCCCCTATCACTTCCCGGAAAAGCTGATTCCGCACATGATCATCAAGGGTTTGGCCGGCGAGCCCCTGCCCGTCTACGGCGACGGAAAGAACATCCGCGACTGGCTCTATGTCGAGGACCATGCGAAGGCACTCACGCTGGTGCTCGAGCGCGGCGCGGTCGGCGAGACCTACAATGTCGGCGGCCGCAACGAGCGCACCAACCTGCATGTGGTCGAAACCATCTGCGATCTCCTCGACGAGATCGCACCGCGCGCACAAGGCGCCCGCCGCCGCGACCTGATCACCTTCGTCGCCGACCGTCCCGGCCACGACCGCCGCTACGCCATCGACGCCTCAAAGCTCGAGCGCGAGCTCGGCTGGCGCGCCGAAGAGAACTTTGAGAGCGGGATCGCCAAGACCGTGCAGTGGTACGTCGATGAACAGCCGTGGTGGCGGGATATCTTGGCGCGGGGATATCAAGCCAAGCGGGTCGGACTCACCCAGTAGGCCGGAGCGAGGCGGTTTTCCGCCTCAAGACCGGCGTTCACTCAATCGAGGAAGAGATGCACAGCACCGAGATCAACAAGATATACGAGACCTATGCACCTCTTACCGATCAGGAATGGCGGTCCGATCTGGTCAGGAGCGTCAAGGAGCCTTCGATACGGGGCATTGCCTTTCCCTCATTTCCGTCAGCGGACCTGCAGCGCCATCTGCAAGGAAACTCCAATGAAATGGCGATCAGAGGCGCGCTCAGCTTTCGCGACCACTGCGTCGGCGTCTTGAACGCCAATGGCGCCTCCCTCTCCAAGGACAGCATCCTGATCGACTTCGGAACCGGCTGGGGCCGCATCGCGCGCGCTTTCATGAAGGACGTGCCTGCGGCGAATATCTATGCAGTTGAACCGTTCGACTTCATCGTCGAAGCGCGCAAGGCGAACAGCTATATCAGCTTCGTCAAAACCGATCCGTTGCCGCCGCTCCCGTTCCGTGACGGATTCGCGACCCACTTCGTCACGTGGTCGACCTTTTCACACTTTAACCAGCACTATTTCGATCGGTGGATTTCCGAGATTGCCCGCATTCTCAGACCAGGTGGCGTTTGCTTCATAACGACTCTCGGCGTTCGGTTCTTGGAGGATCTGAAGGAAGCACACCGAAAGAAGATCGATGGTCAAGAGATACACTTCTGGATTGATCTCATTCTAAAGCGGCTCCCCTATAACGCGATCGACACTGCAATAGCGGAAGTGAGGTCCGGAAAGTTCTTTTGGCTGCCCTCGGATTCAGTTGCGCGCAGCGAGTTTGCAGAATGCTTCGTGACGGACAAATATATCTCCGACAAGTTCTCGGATCTATTCGCCGTCATCGACTATGCTGATCGCGGACAGTTGGCGCAGGATTGCATGGCACTGAGACGAAAGTAGGCTGTTGTGCCGCAGCTCTCAAAAGACGTTTTCGAGGGAGACGACGGCCATCTCTTCCTGGTTGGTGGCAGCAACGACGTCGCGCGTCTTTTCTCCGAATCCGACCACAATCTCCAATCGATCTGTTCTGCATGGAAGGCTCTTCTGGCTGACAGGAAGAGAACGGCCGCGGATAAAGGAGTCAAATACCTTCACTGCTTCGTTCCGGACAAGCTCTCGATACTCAGGACGAAGGCGCTCGCCATCACCTCTCAAATGAGATTTCCGGCCGAAATCCTGGAAGGGAGCAACGATGCCGAGTTGCGCGGGATCTTGGTGCCGTTGACCGGGTATCTCAGAAAGCAGGCAGGCAACCACGAAGTATTTCATCGAACCGATACTCATTGGACGGTGGAAGGCTGCTTCAGCGCCTATCAGATGCTGTGCTCTTACATGGGAATACCGCAAAAGGAAGATCTGATCATGCGAAACGCGCCAGCCCGCGAGGGCAGCTGGGATCTGGGCTCCAAGTTGACGCCCCAGCGGTTCGAGACGATGCGGTTCGGACGTTTTGGCATCGGCGCATCCCGGGTCGAGGCCAACGATATCGTGACCGCGCGCGAAACGGGCCGAGTGCCGAACGATCTGTCACTGCACGTCGGATCGATCGTCGAATATCGCAATGAACGGCCGCCTCTGGCGAAAGTACGGCTTCTCGTGTTCGGCGATTCTTTTTTTGAGTATCGGCCTCATATGCTCACCGGAATGTTTGCCGAGACTGTCGATGCCGTAATGTTTGTCTGGTCGGCCGCCATCGACTGGAAATTGGTCGACGAATTCAAGCCGGATATTCTACTGACGGAGATTGCGGAGCGATTTGTTCGCGTTGTACCAAAGGATGACATCGATATCAGGCGCCATGCGACCAACAAACTTCAGTCTGTGTTGTGTTCGCACTCCGAACAGAGATCCTCATAACCGGACACGTGAACCGCGCAGCCTCCGAGCGTGGAACAAACTTCGGCGATGCGAGTTCCTGCCCCTCATGTCCTGCGAGGCGTGTGCAGCTGGTTGTTGAATGACCAGAACCCGCATATACGTCTCGAAGGCGAATGAATGGCCTCCCGCTCTTGTCGGAACTGCAAATGTCAGCCATCTCGTACCTATCAACGCGTCGGACTCTCCTGCGAGGGCTTCTCGCCACGCTGCTGCTTCCCAGGCGGAGTCACGCAAGAACTCGATGCCCGATCTTCGGAGCCATAAGGTGGGACGCGCAATACTGCAACACAAAGGGCGAACCTTGTTATGAAGAAGAAAAAGCTCTGAGCCCCCAACGCTGGCAGTTTCGTGCGCCGCTCCATAGCCGTCTCACTGATTCCAAAACGTTGCAATTCAACGCTACCACAGACTCGTTCGACCACGAGATACGGGTCGCTCACGAGGCAGGTCTCGGCTACTGGGCATATCTGGCGTACGGCAGCGATGGCAAACTGGACCTCGCACACTCGATGATGCAGGGGCTGAATTACCATCGTCAAAGCGGTATCGCCGATCAGATGAACTATTGCCTGATAGCGACCGTGGACACGCTAGGTCGGGCCAACGGATTCGACGAAGCGACACAGCGTATTTGCGATCTCTTTTCGGACCACAACTACCAGAGAACGCAGGACGGCAGACCGGTTCTGTTCCTCTATTACCTCGATGCCCTATTGCCGTCATACTGGAACGGTTCGCCCGCCGCGCTCGGGAAATCGCTGTCTCACCTGCGAAACCAGGCAACTTCTTCGGGCAGTCGAAATCCGTACATCGTACTTCTGCACACACCGCCTGCTGCAGCTGAAGCGGTGCGAAAGCAGATAGGCGCCGATGCCATTTCGACCTATGGGATAAATTTCGGGCCAAACCGATCTGGCAGTTATCCCGAGCTCCAACGGCACGTAGAACAATATTGGGAAGATGAGTTGGCTCGCACTTCGAGCGGCGTGGTGCCGACCGTCATGGTCGGCTGGGATTCGCGGCCGCGAAAGGAGAACCCTCCCGCTTATGACAAACGAGATTACACGCGCATCGACAAGGGCGCGCATGCAGAGATCGCAACCCCTAGCGAGTTCGCTTTCGCCTGCCGACAGGCGGCGCGCTTCATGTCAAAGCACCCGGATCGTTGCCCCTACCAGATTGCGCTGATCTATTCCTGGAATGAATACAGCGAAGGTGGAGCACTGGCCCCGACCTTGGGGGATCCGTCCGCCTCGATGTTGAGAACTGCGAGCGAGGTTCTGAAGACCTGTCACGCGGGCGAGAACTGAACACCGCACACGGCTCCAGGTCCACGATGCGCACTCACCCGCGATCAGCTACGGCTTTACAACCAGATTATTCGACAGCAAGAACTTGCAATATGCCGGGTAAAGCGTCGCATAGCGCTCATGGAGCGTCTGGGCGTCAACTAGATCATAGAGCCGACCGACGTTGATGCCATCCAGATCAACAATGCTCACAAATGGCATGCCCAGGAACCGGCACATATCCTCGGTCCTCGTATCGTGACAGATGACGATGGCGGGAACACCGCGTTGCAAGGCCACCATGCAGCCATGAAAGCGGCTACCGAAGACAAAATCGTAGGTCTGGATCTTATCCAGCCACTCATTCACGTCGAAGAAAGCGTGCACGTGATCTGTAGCCCAGCTGCGCACCTCGCTTTCGGGCGCGACGTTTGCCAGGAACGCTGACATTTCTTTCAGCGATTCCTCGACCGCCTTCGCTTGCTTGTCCGCCAATCTGATCTCGGACTGTTCGCTTTGGGCGATGAAATCCGCTTTCCAGATCATTCCCGTGCTGTAAATCTCCTGCACGAGCCGGCGCATCTTCTCCTTGTCGAAGGAATGAACGACTACGTCTCGCGACGCATTGATCGAGAGGCGCTTGATTTCGCCAAACGGTCGTCGATTGATCCTCATGCCGTCGGGTCCTCCCATGTAATAGGAAGGACAGCCGGTCACGGTTACATTAAGCACACCGCGATTTGCCAAGACGTCTCGCGTGTAGGGACCGCGAACGCCGATGCTGACGGCCCGCTCAGCAATGACCTTCACGAACCGCTCAGTGCCGGGCATCAAGCTCATGTTGGGATCATAATTGTTCGACTGAGCTCCCAAACCAACGATTGCTACCGGCAAGTCCGCTCGCTCAATATAGTCCGCCATGCCTCCAAAATCGAACTTCGGAAACAAGAAGTTGGCTGCCGCCACGACAATCATGTCGAAGCGCTCATGCACCTCCTTGGGATTGATCCGATGATCCCAGGAGATATCGTCGTATACAATTCGATCAAGCAAGCCATGGGCAATTAGCTGGTTGCCAGTGTTGCCGCCGGTCTTCGCCAGTTTTGAAAGCGGATCCTCGCCAGCCTCCGCGGATATCCTTGGCGTTGCCCCCAACAAGAAAATGTTCACAGCTTTCCTCCGGCGGTAATAATAGCCATAAACTGGTGTGTAGCCGAATTATTCCCGCGCATATCGTTCCTTATTGTCGTCATCCAAATAGATCTGCCCCCGTAACAGCCACTGCCATCCTACCTCCCCTTTATGGCCGATTTCCATTGGGCTGCGTCGGCTTCGTACTCGGCTGCAGGCGACCGACCTTCTCCGCCGCCGACCGATAGAAAATGTGCTTCCGCCGACCTTACGCGGCCCTCCTTCACGGCCGCCGCGACGTCGGGATATTTGCCGAGATACCACTCGGCATCCACTGCTGGACCGCCGCCTCGGCGGCCTTCGAAGTAGCCAAAGCCAATATAGTGCATGTGGGCACTTTCGAGCTCTCCACGAGCGACTGCTCCTGCAACATCGGGGTTCTCCCGCAGATAGCCATCTTCATCGAACTCAGCGGCCGCAACCGCAATTTGCAGCAACAGCTTCAACAGTCCCGCCGGCACTCCGATCGCACCGGGCCCGTCGAGCGCGGATTTGTCGAGGTTGAGCGTATTCATCAACGATTGAGCAGAAGGCACGAACATCAAGTTACCCCCAGAAAGTCCCTAATTGAGATATCGCGATCACGCCTTGGCAGGCTCCCCCGCCGCCGACTGCTTTGCTTCCCGCTTCGGCTTCTCGGCCTCCGGCGTTGTCCCCAGCAATTGCGCAGTGACCTCTTCGAGGTAAGCGGCCTGCGATTTGGTTTCGCGATCCGTAAATCCAAACCGCTCGCGGGCGACGCGGTGCATGCTTTCGATCTCTTCGATATGCTTCTGCGCTTTCAGCGAATGCGTCACGCTCGCGGCGTGGCGCCGGTGGATATTGAGGGGATCGGCGACGTAGGCGATCTTGGCGCCTCGCGTGCCGAGAGCCTCCAGATAGATGCGCCAGTCGCCGGCCATCCGAAGGTCGCGAAGGCCGCCGCGGCAGGCTTCGAGCGCGCGCAACAACGCTTCGCGGCGCCACAGTACCGAACTGACGTTCAGGATGGTGTTCTTGACACCGAGATAGCGGGTCACGAAATCGCGACCGTCGAACACCTCGGTCCGCGACAATGCGCCTGGCTCAATGGTGGCGTAGTAGGGCTTGTAGCTCGCATAGAGGTGGGCGCCGTCGGCATCGATGGATTTCGAATCGGTGAAGCCGAACGCGATGTCGGGGTCGCCGTTCATCAGTGCGAGCAGACCTGAGAGGAAGGTGGGCTCGGAGAGATCGTCGGCTTCGGCGATCCAGAGGAACTCGCCCCTCGCCATCTCCGCTGCCTTGGCCCATTGCGCGAACACGGAACCGGAATTCTGCTCATTGATGACGAGTGTGAGATCACGCTGGCGCTCGTCGGCGAGCTTCATGATCACGGGGATGCTGTCGTCGGAGGAGCAGTCGTCCAGCACGATGATCTCCTCGACTGGATGGTTCTGGTCGAAGATGGTGTAGAGCCGCTCCGGGAGACAATGCGCGTAATTGTAGTTGGGAACCGCGACGGAGATGCTCGGCAGCGAAGGCACAGCAAGTCGGAGCAGATCGCGGACATAATCTGCAAACGCGAATTTTGTCTGGACAATCTCGGTCATGCGGGCGCGCTCGGCCTCTGATGGCGCCCGGCGCAGGAAATTCTCCACGGCTTGCGCCATCGCCGGCACGTCGCAATACGGCACGACGCGGCCGACGTTCTCCTTTAGAAGGAAGCCGGGGATGCCCCCCGAGTCCTGGAAGGCAATCACGGGCACGCCCACGCTGAGCGCCTCCAGCGCCACCGTCGGGAATGGATCCTCTCGCGACGTCAGGGCGTAGATATCCGAAGCGGAATAGAGCGCCTGCATGTCGGAACGGAAGCCGGCGAGATGGAAACGACCGGTGGCCTCGGCGCGACTGATTTCAGGTCCCAACCATTCCTGCAGGCCAGGATCGATGCCGCCGGCCCAGCAAAAATGGACGTTCGGATGCTGTTGCCGAACCAGGCTCCAGACCTGCAGGAACAAATCGAACCCTTTGCGCAGGTCGGCATAGCCGACCCCAAGCACCATCTTGTCGGTCGGGGCGATGCCAAATTCCTTGCGAACCAAGACGGCTTCGGCCGGCGCCGGCTCGATCTGCTTGTAGCTTCCTTGCGCACGGATCAGGAAGCGCCCGTCACCGGCATCGAGCTTGAGCGCCTCAACGAGCCTGTCGCGAACGAATTCGGAGGCAAACACGACGTGCTGCGCGTTTCCGATCGCCATGCGTGCGACGTCCTCCAGATTCTTCTCGCGAAGGATCCGCGGCAGTTCGTGCACCAGTGAAATGGTGCGAAATCCCATCTCGGCAAGGAATTTGGTGGCGCGCCCGCTCGCCGTGGTGTTGGCGATCGCGGCCGTGAACCCCTTCTCCCGGAAGTGCCGCAACGTCGCAGGGATTTCGGTCGCCTGCTTGAGAACCGTGAGCGGAGCCACGGACGCGTATTCGGCCTCCATCGCGCCACCCTGCAGCAGTAGATACTCGACCTCAATGTTGAACGCGCTCCTCAGCGTCCTGCCGATATTGAGCAACAGATGCTGAGCGCCGCTCGGGAACGCATCGTGCCCAATCAGCAGAATCTTTGGCAGCGAAAGGTCGCGCGTCAGGCCGGTCGCCGCACGCGCAGTGGCGTTCAGGTAAGCCGATCCGAAATGCAGGTCCGGCTCGAGATAAGCGCCCTCGCACCATTCGTTCCAGGCGTTGACGCAGACGACGGCTTCCCCGAAGAACGTGTGCTGCTGTGCCTGCTCGACCAGCGTCGCCAGCCACGCCTCGTATTTCTGTGGCGTCGATCCCTGGATCACGAGACCCGTGCCCTGCCGGCGCGCGTCATTATCCCAGCTCGGCACCACGGTCTTGATCAACGGAAAATTCGGACGCGGCTCCTCAAGCGAATACTTGGCGACATCGTCATAGCTGTAGATCTGGCCCGAGTAGGTGTCGTCCAGGATCTTGGCTTCGGCGTTGACCAGCGGTACATATTTTGTGAGCTTGTGCGGCGGGAATTCGATCGCGCCATCCATGCCGTTGGGAGCGGGATCGTAATCATCAAAGCTCTGGCTCATGATGATGATCGGATCTTCATTGAACCTCTTCGCGAAGATCGAACGCCAGCGCGCAATCACCTTGGCGGTATCCGGAATGAGGCGCGGACGATAGATCATCAAGAGCGGTCGGCCCTGGATGCGGATGTATCGCTTGTCCTTGAAGTGCCGGTTGAAATCCGACAACAGACGTTCGTCGTCATCAGCCAGGTAGTCCTGCGAGATCAAGACCTCGCCTTCCATGCCGTCCCAGCGCCGCGTCCAGTTCTCGTTCGCCCACATCAGGCAGAACGGCATATTGATGTCGCGCGCCTTCAGGAACTGCTCGAGCGGCTTCTCCAGCAGGCGCTTACCGTTGAACCAATAATAGTAATATACAAAGCCATGAACGCCCGCCGCCTGGGCGATTCTCACCTGCTTGCGCATGGTTTCGATGTCGCCCAAGGAGTAGAAACCGAGGTCGCGCGGGACCCGTGGCTGGTAGTGATCCTTGAACCGCGGCACGCCGCGCGCGATGTTGGTCCACTCGGTGAAGCCGGTGCCCCACCATTTGTCGTTCTCGGGGAAGGCGTGAAACTGGGTCAGGTAATAGGCCAGGATCTTTGCGCGCGGCTTGGCGCTCGCGGGCAAGGGCCGCAGTTCCTCGAACTGCGCGCTCGGCTTGGTGAAGCGCTTGATCTCAGCCGGAATGGTGGCTTCGTTTTCCGGCGGTGACGGATAGATGCCGTCCTCGTGCCGATGCTCCAGATAATGCAGCAGCGGATTCTGGTCAGTCTTACCCTTGAAGTAGCGCTGAATGTAGAACTTGGTGTCGAACTCCGCCGACGGATTGCGCCCTTCCTTGTAGCCGTGGAAGATAAAGTGTTCGAACGGATCGACCCCGGCGGTCGCGACGTCCTGATAGATCTGCAGATAGTATTGCGCGTCGAACTCCGGAATCGGGCTGAACGGACCGATACGGTTTTTCAGATAGTGCGCGAGCGGGCTCTCCTTTTCCGGTATGCCGTACTTCTCGCGATACCAGGCGGGCTGAAAATACGGACTCGGCCGCCTCCCTTCGGGCTCACCGATCGATGCGTAGTGCAGTAGCGGCTGCACATCCGCGTCCTTCACATCGGGATAGGTCGTGACATACCAGATCGGATCGAAGATCGGATTTGGCTTGCGGCCCTCCTTGTAGCCATAGAGGAAGAAATGCTCGAATGGATCGGCACCGACCGCGATCACATCCGGGTAGCTCGTCGCATAGAAATTTTCATCGAACAGCCCTAGCCCCTTGAGCGTGCGCGTGGCACCTGTGAGGTCGATCGCCGGTCCAGCCGGCTCCGACGGAGGTGAAAGCTCTGGTTGCTTGCTCACGAGTTCCTTGGCGGCCGCAGCGTTTGTCTTTGCGACGCTCGTCTCTCCCTTGGGTTGAGACCGTGCGATTGCACTGCGCCTCATCCGAGGTTCCTTTTGACCGGCGTCGCGCGCGAGCTTCGAAAGAAAATCAGCCATCGTCACACATTCACTTCAGCGTTGAGCACCTTACTTCGCAAGCGCGAGATTAGCGCACTCTTTCTGTCTCCGATATGAAAGCAATCTTCAGTTGTGCCCGAATTGTCGCTGTTGCTTGCCTCCTTTTTCATCTTTCCGCTCCGGAACGGACAACGTCATTCTTCATCGCTCAGTGTCCACCAACGTCGGGCCTATCGCCTTCAGGCGACGCACTGCGCCTTCATTATTTTGTCGCGCCGCCTGTTGATACCAATGCACCGCCATGTCCTTATCTTGCGCAACGCCGGCGCCCGACATCAGCGCGTCTCCCAGAGCCAGCTGCGCTTCAGCCATGCCCTGCTCTGCCGCTTTCTGAAACCACTCGGACGCCTTCTTCGGATCAGCTTCGCGGCCCTGCCCTCTTCCGAGCATTACTGCGAGGTTATACTGCGCAACCGTGTGTCCCTGCTGCGCGGCGGCCTCGTACCAGGTCAACCCCTGTGCGACGTCCTGGGCGATGCCATTGCCGGTGCAATACATGACGGCAAGCTGAAACTGCGCGGCAGCATTGCCCGAGCGCGCGGCCGTAGCCATCCAGGATGCTGCGGCTCGTGCATCGCTCACGCCGCTGTTTGGATCCGCGTACAGAAGTGCAAGGGTGTATTGAGCTTCGACATGGCCGGCCTTGGCCGCGCGCGTGAACCATGGGACGGCGCCTTGAACATCCGAAACCCCACCGAACTTGCCCATTTTCATCGCGCCGAGTTGAAAGGCTGCGGGCGCGTAGCCGGCTGCGGCAGCTTCGGTCAACAACGACTGCACTTCCGTAAGGCGGTCCGCCGAGCCATCATGATGAATGAGGAAAAGCGCATAGGCGGTCTTGGCGTCAGGATCTCCGCCAACAGCGGCTTTGCTCAACCATTCTCCCGCGAGTTTTTGATCGCGCGGAACGCCATTGCCTGCGGAATAGAGCCTGCCTAGCTGCACCTGCGCGGCACTGATGCCGCCCTCCGAAGCGCGCTCAAACCACTTGATCGCGGTTTCCACGTTACGTTCGACGCCGGAGCCGTTGAGATAGAAGATCGCGACGTTGAACGCGGCGGTGGCGTGGCCGTTCTCCGCCGCACGCTCGAACCACTTCGCGGCTTGACGAATGTTCGGGGAGACGCCGGTTCCGGTCGCGTAGAAGCGCCCGATGAAGAACTGAGCCTGCACGTCGCCTCGCTCGGCGGCCTTCTCGTACCAAGTTGCCGCTTCCCGCAGATCCGGCTCGGCCCCTGCGCCGTGTGAATAGAACTCCGCCAACGCCTGGATCGCCGGAAGGTAGTCCTTGCGCGCCGCCTTGCGCAACGCGGTTTCGGCCAAGTCGGGATCCTTGGCGATGCCTTTGCCGTTCAGGCGCAACAGACCGATATTGTAGAGCGCGATCGGATCATCATGCTTTGCGGCGCTCTGGAATAGGCGCGCGGCCTCGGCGGGCGCTTCCGGCATGCCCGCCCCCTTCAGGTTCATGAACGCCAGTGCGACCTGCGCCCTCACGTGATCCTGTTCGGCGGCCTTGCGATACCAGATCGCCGCCTGATCGAGATCTACGGGAACGCCTCGGCCCTGATAATAGACATCACCAAGAGAAAATTCGGCTGGAGCACACTTCTGGTCTGCCGCGGCCTGATACCATCTAAGCGCAGCGGTGTAGTCCTTCTCGCACCCCCGCCCTTCGGTATACAGGTTGCCAAGGATGGTCTGGGCCTCGGCCTTGCCAGCTTCCGCTGCAGCCGTGATCCAGCGAAAAGCGACATCAACATTACTGGCAACACTGGTTCCGTGCGGGAATATGAGGTCATGAACATTCGATGCCGCATCGCCCAGTCGAGCGCCAGAGGATTGACGCCACGTCTCTGGCCTGTTCGGTCCGAGAGTGGCCTTCACTCCATACAGGAAGATCAAGCCGAGCTGATACTGCGCCTCGACATGGCCTCGCTGTGCCGCGCGCTCGTACCACACCACCGCGTCGGGAATGCTGCCCAAAACGCCCTGGTTCTTTGCGTAAAGCAATCCGATTCGATAGTCCGCTTCCGCGTCGCCATCTTGCGACGCCAGCTTCCAGAGCTTCAGCGCCTCCAGATAGTGACCAAGTTCGAAGGCGGCCTCGCCGCGCTCAAACTGCTTTCCGCGGGATTCCGAAAAAGCAGGCCGAATCCACTGAAAAAGCGATCGCGCCGACAGTGTCATGGCTCACGCATAGCCTCGCGAATGCCCTTGAGCATCCCACCAAGCAGATACATTCCGACGGATCGGGTGCCTACATTGATGTCTCCCGAAAGGGTCATGCCGGGGATCAGACGGAAATTATGCGGCACATCCTTGAAATTGCTCGAGTCCACCGAACACCGTGCCTTGTAATACGCGAAATCGACCGGCTTTCCATCCTCATCCGTCGTGAACGCGCCCTCGCTGATCCAGCGCACCTTGCCCTGGGCCGTGCCGTGCTCCGCGGCGTTGAACGCGTCGATCTTCATCGTGCAGGGATCTCCGGCGCGGATGAACCCGATATCCCGCGAAGCGATCTGGATTTCCGCCTCAAGCTTTGTGTCGATCGGCATTAGCGTGATGAAGGGATCGCCAGGCTTGAGGACCGATCCGACCGAAAGCCTCGCCATGGTGAGGACCACGGAAGGTTCGGCGGCGGTCCAACGGACAAGGTCCTGGTGCTTCTCCGCCTTGTCATAGGCGGTTCTCGCGTCGTCGAGCTTGTTGCGCGTCGTAACCAGATCCTGACTCAATTGCGCAAACCATTGCTGCTTGAAGGCGTCACGATCGGCGATCAGCGATCCCAACGTATTCTGTGCCTCTGTCAGGCTGTTGTGCGTGTTCTCCAACGTCCGCAGCAATTCCAGCCGAGTATCCTGGGAGATGTACATGTTGAGCTGCGAGCCGGTGCCGTGCTCGGCAAGCGTCGTGCGCATTGCTTCGATCTTCTGCAGAACCTCGTCGCGCTGCCGATACCTGGCGTCGTCGCCGCGGAGCTTTTCAATCGTCGCCTGGGTTTGCTTAATCTTCGATTCAAAACTGTTGAGCTGGGCGGTGTATTGCGCCATCCGTTGATCATAGAGCGCCTTCTGCAGCGCCGCGTATTTCTGGAAATCGGGGTCTGACTTGCCGGGGAACACGAGCGGCTGCTGCTTCAGCTCAGCCTCGTCGCGCGCCACTTGCGTCTCGAGGCTCGCGATCTGCAATTTCGCCTGGGTCAAATCGGCCGACGTGAAGGTTGCATCGAGCGTCGCGAGCAACTGTCCCGGCTGGACCTGCTCGCCTTCCCGCACATCGATCGTCTTGATGATCGAGGGATCCAGCGCCTGCAGAACGCTGACCTGACCGGCCGGCACAATCTTGCCGTTGATGCTGGAAATAACGCGATCGACTCGCATCAGGCACAGAATCGCGACGATCGCAACCAGGAACGCGGAAAGCACAAACAGGGTGGCCCGCGCAACCAGCGGCTCGGCTTCCTCCCGGATTGCGTCGGTCTCCGATTGGAATTGGCGAACGGTGGCAAGCGACGCTTGATTAGGAGACAAGGGTCGGGCTCCGGAAGTTTGGTCTATCATTCCGGTTCGCAGGCACCAGATGCGTATTCTGCTGGTACCAAAGCGAACTGTAAATGTCGTTGCGCTCCAACAGCTCCTCGTGCCGTCCGATGTCGTCGACCACGCCGCGATTAAGCACCAGAATGGCGTCGGCCTTCGTTAGCGACGACAGCCGGTGTGAAATGATGATCAGCGTCCGGCCGTGCGCGATCCGCGAGATGTTGGCGTTCACGATCGCCTCGCTATCGGCATCGAGCGCGCTGGTCGCTTCGTCGAGAATCAGGATCGGCGGATTGACGATCAGCGCGCGCGCGATCGCGAGCCGCTGCCGCTGCCCTCCCGACAGATTGGGAGAACCTTCATAGATCTGGGTTTCGTAGCCGCGGGGCAGCTTGTCGATGAACTCCTCCGCGCCCGCTAGCCTGGCGGCCTTGACGATGTCATCAAAGGTCGCATCCGGCTTGGCCGCGGAGATGTTTTCCCGGATCGTGCCGCTGAACAGGAAATTCTCCTGCAGCACGACGCCGATGTTCCGGCGCAGATGGTCGACGTCGTATTCGCGAACGTCGATGCCGTCGATCTTGATCAATCCGTCGTAGTCCGAATGAAGTCGCTGCAACAAGCGCGTGAGCGTGGTCTTGCCGGAGCCGCTCTTACCCATCACGCCAAGCGTGGTCCCCTGGGGCACTTCAAAGGAGATGCGGTTCAGCGTCGGCGAGACAGCACCCTTGTATTTGAAGGTGACGCCGGAAAACTCCACTCTGCCCACGAGCGGCGAGCGGACTCCATGTCCGGAACGCCCCTCTTCGGCAGGCTGGTTGACCAGGTTGCCGACGGTGGCGACCGCGCTTCGCGCTTCGTCGTACTGATTGATGAGCTGCGCCATCTGCATCAGCGGACCCGAGACCCGCTGCGACAGCATCAGAAAGGCGAACAGCGCTCCGATGACGACGGGGTCATTGGCGACAAGCGCGAGATAGACGCCCAGCGCAAATGAACCGCTTACTGCCAGCCGCTCCAACGGGCGCACGACAGCCTGGATCGCGTTTCCGGTCATCCCTTCCGCAAGCCGGGCCTTCGCAACGCGCGCGACCAGCACGTCCCACATATGGCGCTGCCTCGCATCGAGCGCGAGCGACTTCACCGTCCGGATGCCGTTGAGCGTCTGAACCAGAAAGGCGCCCTGTGCCCCCTCCGCTGCAAGGACGGAGGACGAGGCCTTACGGTAGGTCGGCAGCATCAACATAAGCCATACGACGATCAATCCCGCCATCGCCAGGACCACCAAGGTCATGATCGGACTGAAGAAGAACATGATAGGCAGGAAGAAGATCAGTGTCGTCGAATCCAGAATCGTGCCGAACAATTGCCCCATCAGGAAGGTGCGAATGCGGAACACCTCGCGGATGTCGCGCGCCACCAGCCCCACTGCGGTCTGCTCGAAATAGTCGATGGGAAGGTTGAGAACCTTTTCGAAGACGTAGGTGGATAGTTTGACATCAAGCCTGGTCGTCAGGCGATGAACCAGAAACTGCCTCAAGAACGCGAATGCCGCCTCGAAGGCGATCATCACCAGCATCGCGATGCACAGCACATAGAAGGTATTGTATGCCTTGTAGAAGATCACCTTGTCCGACAGCAGGCGCCAGAACATGATCGGCGCCAGACCAAGGAATCCGAGGATCAGCGCAGAGATTGCAACATCCCGAACCATGCGACGTTCGCGGAACAGCAGCGCGGCCACGAGACCGAAACTGAACGGCTGCGATTCGTCGGAGATTTCATAGTTGCGCTTGACCAGAACGACATCTCCGGACCAGATGTCCTCGAAGCGCGGCCGGTCGATCACGAGCAGCGCATCTTCCGCCGCATTCGGATCCCTCAACACAATACGCGTGTTGTTGGCGTCTCCATCGACACGCAACAGCACCATATGGCTTCCGTTGCGCAGGCGAATGATAGCGGGGAGCGCCTTTTTCAGATGGGAAAGCCCGTCCCAATCAAGCTTGACGAGCTTCGCCCGCATGCCCGCCTTTTCCGCGCAGCGGACGAGCTGATCAGGCGTCACTTCCTGATCGGTCAGCAGGTTGTCTTTGATAAGTTGCGTTGAGGTGAGATGCAGCCCGTGCTGTCGAGCGACGATGATCAGACATTCGAGCGCCGACGGAGGCACTGGATCCGCATCAGTATTCTCGGCGACCGCTTGGATGATCATGAAAGCTCGGTCCATGTATCTGTTACTAGCGTCTGTTACGATCTTCTACGGAGATACCGCTGCGCGACCAACGATGCGCCGTTCTTAGCACTAACATATATACAACAAAAACGACAGGAATACTAACATTTAGCGTGATAGCGAATGCTCGCGGCCGTCGACTGCAGGTTGCACTGTCAGCCGAACCGGCACCGTGATCAGCGTCTAGACCGACGCTTCCTGAAAATTAAAGCCCGTTTCTAACAAAGTCCTCTGGATGCCCTCGCTATCGGCCTCGGGCATCAGCGCGAGCGCGCAAACCTCGAAGTTCTCCGTTGTTATCGACACGGTCGGAAAGCCCGCCATCAACAGCAGGTTGCCAAGGCGCTCGGCCGTAAATCCGGTGCGATGGGCCATATAGACATGCCCCTCCTCGATGGCGCGCGAATGGCCGTAGAGCATGTCGAGCGGCCTGATCGGACCCGCCGGCGAATTGTAGGCGATGGCGGCAATCCCGTGCTCGACGATGAATTGAGCGACGGATTCGATATCCGGGCTTGTGATCAAGGCGAACCCGTCGGGTTTCAAGACCCGATGGAACTGACGCAGCGTCGGAAAGACCTCGTGCGCATAGAGATGCTCGAGCACATGCGACGACCAGACAGCATCGAATGATTGCGGTTCGAAGGAACCGCCGAGATCAAAGATTGAGCCGAGAACGTCCGGTTTGACTTCCGGATCGATGTCGAAGCGCACTTCCTCCCAACCTTGCTCGCCAACCATTCGAGCAATTCGGCGGGCAGGTCCGGGGCCGGAGCCCGCATTGAGCAAGCGCTTCATACTGGCGGACAAGATTGGTTCCTGACGCAATCGGACGCGGGTGAGAACAATACGAAATCAAGCGTAAACGACATCACCTGATCGATGTGGCCTGACAAAGGCGTAAAATCGCGCCTGAACTCATCTTCCGGTCACAAAAGCAAAAGCCCCGCAGAAGCGGGGCCTTCACTAGCATGACCTTCAGCAGCCGAGTTAGAGTTTCGGCAGAGTGACGACCTGGTCGTTGAAGTGAAGATCTTCAACTCCGCTGACCGCAACCGTCTGATTGTCACTGAAGTGGAGCGTATAAGTTGACGTGCTCGCATCAACGTCAATCTTGGTGACATCAAAGAAGGAACGATCCGCAAAGTCGACCGTATCGTTGCCGTTGCCACCAATGATCGTATCGTTCCCGGAGTGCGACTGGATGTGGAAGGTATCGTTGCCGTCTCCACCCTGCAACGTCGAGTTTGCACCCGCGGCGCCACCATAGAGCCAGATCTGATCGTTACCGCTGCCACCCTCGAAAACATCGCCCTGCACGCCGACCAAGGTGTCATTGCCGCTGCCGCCCGAAAGCGTGCTGTGCCCGGACGTGAGGTCCTTGATCAGATCGTTGCCATCGCCGCCGACCAGCGACTGAGCACCGGTGCCGGCCAGCAGGTAGTCGTTGCCGCTACCGCCATCCAGCGTGTCGTTGCCGGTGCCGCCATAGATGCTGTCGTTGCCGGCACCGCCAAACAGCGAGCTATTGCCGTGTCCGCCGGTGATCAGGTCGTTGCCACCACCGCCGTAGACCGTATCATCGCCACTGTCGTGCAGGTGCACGGTGTCGGAGCCCTTGCCCATTGCAACGAACACGTCGTTGTCGGCACCGTTCACATTGAGCGTTTTTCCACCGGCGTCATCGAGGATGATCGCTTTCAGATTGGGAGTCGTGTCGACCGTCGTGGAGGTTTTAACGTCCAGCACCTGAATGGTGGGAGCCACCGGCCCACCGGCAAATGGTCCGGATTGAAACCATCCCCTCGTGCCATCCTCTCCGCCATCGTTGAACACACCGCTCTGCTCTAACGAGTCGATCAATGCCGATCTGACACTCGACTCGATGTTGTTGCCGCTGTGGTGGAGAAATTGACCCAGCTCAGTCTTCGTCAAGTAGGTAACGGCCATGGTACCCTCTGGCAAGATTCCAAGATTTTTCAACCGATCAGCTGACACGCCGGTCAGCGCCAATGTGCTGCAAGTTGAAGGTGCTACAACTACAACGAGAGTTAAGAGGCCTAGTTCAACCCGACACAACTATGTTCAATGTTAAGGTGCATCGCGTCGTTTGTTAAGCCATTGTTAGTCGCGCTGCACAATCGAAGTCAAGGATTAAATTCACGAGCGATTAACTCAGATTTGAGCTCAATGTCACGCCATTGTTAATCGCCGGGCCGGCGATCCGAGTCCGCCCCCGAAGGGGCGCTTTTTCGGGTAATTTCGGCACAATCCGCGGCTACAACCATACGGAATCCGCGGATGAGGTATGCGTGGGGATCAGGCAGGCCACAATCCGAACATCCCGGGAGGTTCCATGAAGAAGCCAATTGTCGATATGCGTTAGGTAGTGGTAGTGTAACCGGCTGATTTTGCTTCTAAATGTGAAGATTTGTTAGTGTGGCGCCGCATGACCTCTCCCATACCAATGCGGAGGACCATTACTGTTACCCAGCGAAAAGGCGGGGTTGGCAAGACCACGATTGCGGTCTGTATCGCGGCCGAGCTGGCGCGCCGCGGTCATGACGTCGCGCTGGTCGACAGCGATCCGCAGCGCTCCGCCTCGCAGTGGGCCGAGCCGGGCAATCTGGAATTCCCGGTTTACGAAATGGCTCTGGAAGGCACCACCGTATCCGCCTGGGCCCAGGAGGTGCGAAATATCCAGGCCGGTCTCGTGGTAATCGACACCGCCCCGAACGCGCGCGAAATGGGTGCGTCGATCGCCCTGGCAAACCTGATACTAGTCCCCTGCACCCCCTCCGGACTTGATCTCGACGCGACTGTACAGACGCTTGCCATCATCGATGCGGCACGCGCGCGCCGGCGCGATGCGATCAAGGTCATTCTGGTTCCTAACCGGCTCGATCGCCGCACCCTCGAGGGCCGACAACTGGTCGAGGAGTTGAGCGAGTTCGGTGAGATCGTCGCGCCTCCCATCGCCAGTCGCTCGGCATTCGTCCGCTCCTTTACAAGCGGTCAATCGGTCGCGAGCTTCATGCCCGGAGACGCGGCGGATCAGGAGATCCAACAGCTCGCAGACGCTGTAGAAAGGGCGGTTGGAGAGGATTAGAGCATGATCCGGAAAAGTGGATACCGGTTTTCCCTCGCGACAAACGCGAAGCGTTTGCGCGGAGATCATGCTCAAACAAGATAGAGCGGGATGATGATTCGAAGAAAATCATCATGCTTTAGCGCGATTTCCACCACTCCCACCGAAGCCGACGATAGCGCGCGATGTCTACGAAAAGCGTCCGCGACATATATGCCGGCCGCTCGGAGCGAGTTTGTTCACAGTCAATCAAGCGTTCGGATCATTGCAACATCCAACGCCTGTCCCCGCAACAATGCTCGGCCTTGCCGGCAAGCACTTTGGCTGCCGGAAGCCCCGCCATGGAGTTTGCGATTGTCACCCCAGCGGAAGATCAGCTAGCTGCGGTCACGAGGGCTCAACAAGGATTGATCAGGCCTTGCGTGCCTGGCTAACGGGAAAGGCCTCGGCCGAAGCTTCTTCAAGCCGCATCTTCTCCAGCAGGAGATCCGTGACGATCTTCCGCAGCCGCTGGTTCTCCAGCGTGAGTTCCTCCAGCACACGGCGCATTTCATCAATCGTTGACGAGTTGGTTGGCACCTTCCCTTCACCCACAGGATCGGACGGAACGACCGCGTCAGTCCTGCGCAGAGGCAGTTTCCGCCAACGATGGAGCGTCATCACGCTTACCCCGAGCGCCTTGCAAATCTCCACTTGGGAATTGCCCGCTCGAGCAAGCTCGTCTGCTCGAACGAGCTTCAACAATATCTCCTCGTGAGAGTGCTTCTTCATCTTCCCGCCTAAACGCGCTCGGGCCGGCAGCTAGCGGCCGGATCCGCCACCCGACATAGCCGAAGATTCGGCCCGAGCAGCATCACAATTATCATAAATACCCACAGTCAGAAACGAGAGGCGAAACACCGAAGGCGTCGCTAACGCCCTTGCTCCAGGTAGAATGTTAGTCATTATCCGCGCAAGCTAGCCGTTCGTGTTAGATGCGGTGCAACCTGATTTTCATAGCGGTAACCGCGTATCAATTTGACCTCGTTCGCCGGTCGTGTCGCGTTAAACCAACCTTCCGCTACCACGATCATCGCGATCCGAGTCCCGCTTCCTTGATCATTGTTGGACATCATCGGCGCTCCACGGCGGAGCGCCGCAACAACGTTGTTTCGATCGCATCGCCACTTAACAGTCGAACCGCTCATATCCGATTGCACTGCGAGGTCAATTGAGCGAAGCGCAGATTCAGGCGGTTTCTTCCGAAGGCACCAAACAAATGGTTTCCTCCGAAGGGTCTCGAAGATCAGGATACCGCTGCACCAGGCCCAGAACTATCTCGGCCCATGACCCTGCACTGGAATTTTCGGCTCACTTAATTCGAGAAGTATGAGCTGTTTTAACTATACGATAGCCTAGTCAGCGTGGAACCGCGGGTCAACCTCGAATGGATTTCCATCTGAAAATAAACATCACCGCGAGCATCGCCTTCTCGCATTTTACCTCTGGTATTCCCCTATCATGCGTCTGAACACTGTGAGCGTCACGAGAGGATCGCCGTGCCCGGCCTTGACTTGCGCGGAATGCTTTGGATTGCCCGATCGGGGTGATTGACGCTGCCGCTGGGCGATGATTGGGTGCTCCCCTCTGAAGGGACCTCTGA